>NZ_MWJN01000135.1:0-20730 GCF_002027145.1 Microbispora sp. GKU 823
CGTACGCCCCCGGGTGCGCATGCCGGGCCCCCGCGTCACCGCCGAGGTGAACGCGGTGTGGCGGCGCGTCGAGCGGTGGCTGGCCCGGAAGGCACCCGCGACGTACAAGCTGCTGCGGCCTCCGGCCCGCCCCCTGGACATCGCCAGGTCGGAGGCGGCGACGGGGCTGCGCTTCCCCGACGACCTGCGCGCCTCGCTGCTGCGCCACGACGGCGGCGGCTCCTGGGGGTTCGGCCCCGCGCCGTTCTACGAGTTCATGTCCGCCAAGCACATCCACTCGGAGTGGAAGATGCTCTGCGACATCGGGGGCGACTCGCTCGGCTACTGGTGGGACGGCCACCTGATCCCCTTCGCCTACGCCAACGACGGCGGGAACCTCTTCGTCGACACCCGCACCGGGAAGACCGGCGAGTTCTTCAACGAGGAGGGGCTCACGCTGGAGGGCGACGTCGTGTGGCCGTCCTACCTGGCCCTGCTGAAGGCGACCGCGAGGTCGCTGGAGACCGGAAGGCCGATCCGCGGCTGGCGGCCGAAGGTGGTCAAGGGCGAACTGGAGTGGGAGAGCACCCGGGGGTGACGCCCCCGGGCCGTGTCAGGCGGGCCCGGGGGCTGCCCCGAACAACCCGGATCAGGTGACGGTCACCACCGCCTTGGCCTCGACCGTGCTGCCGGCCACGTGGCCGGTGACGGTGAACGTGCCCGGGGCGGCGTATCTCGCGGGATCGACCGCGTCCCACGTGACCTTCACCCGGCTGTCCTTCGAGCCGTCGTTGTAGGTGGCGACGACGGTGCCGGGCAGCGACGGAGCGGTCCCGGCCCGCGTGGTCACGCTCTCCTCGGCGATCGAGGTGACGGTGACCGCGTCGGTGGTGCGCACGTAGACCGTGGCGTGGACCGCATCGCGCACGCCCTCGGCCAGGCCCGCGACCGTGAAGCTGCTGCCGCCGGTCTTCACCTGGTCGAGCGTGACCGGCTGCCAGGTGACCTTGGCCGTGCCCCGCCCGCCGTCGGCGTACGTGGTCTCCACCGAGGCCGGCAGCTCGGGCAGCGTGTTCACCGGCGTGGGCACGTGCACGGGCCGCACGCCGTCGGGCCGCACCGCGTACGTCTTCCACTCCAGCAGCCCGACCGAGCCCTGCCCGGACTCGAGCACCACACGCAGCCGGGTCGTGGTCACCGGGTCGAACGACACGGTGTTGTATTTGTCGGCTGCGACGGGATAGTCGGCCTGGATGTCCTTGAACGCGGCGCCGTCCCAGTACTGGATCTTCCAGGAGGCGGGGACCCGGACGCCGCCGCCGTCGTCGAAGAAGTAGACGTCCGACTTGTTCACCTTGACGGGTGCGGGCCATTCGAGCTGCACCCACTGCGTGCCCTGCTGCGGCCAGGTGCCCCAGCGGGGGTTCACGGCGTCGTTGGACCGCGGCGGGTCGATGCCGTCGTTGACCGCGCTCACCTTCTCCCAGGGTGAGGTGTAGGAGGCGGTGGGCGTCGCGTTCGCGGCGATGTTCACGTCCTCGGCCTGCTCGGTCGCCGTGACGGTGACCGTCGTCCGGGTCGTCAGCGCGCCGTCCGTGACGGTAAGCCGCACCCGGTAGGTGCCCGCCTTCGTGAACGAGACCGTCGTGCCCGTTGCACCGGACGGGTCGCTGAAGAACGCCTCACCCGGCCCGTCCACGAGGTCCCAGGCGGCGGTGAGCTGCCCGGACGGCAGCCCGTCGTCCTTGACCACCGCGTTCAGGCGCACCTGGCCCGGCCGGTTCACGCTCTCGTCCCGCACGACCAGCGCGTACGGCGCCCGGTTCTCGGCGGACGGCGCCCTGCCGCCGCTGGAGAACGCCTGCACCTCCTTGAGCCCGGTGGCGTACCCGGGCCTGTGGGTGACCACCACGCGCAGCTTCGCCGTGGTGATCGAGGGGAAGCGCACCTCGTTGAGGTTGGCCCGGGGGTAGACCGGCGACTTGGCCTGGCCGGGCACGTCCTTCCACTCCGACCCGTCGAGGTACTGGATCGTGTAGAGCGCGGGCTCGCTGTATCCGCCCGTCTTGCGGTCGTTGTAGAAGTACAGCCGCACGTCGTCCACCGGCCGCGCCGAGCCGAGGTCCACCTCCAGCCAGTCGGAGGCCTTGCCCGACCCCTTGCTCCCCCAGTAGGGCTCGTTGATCGTGAAGCCGTCCACCGCGCCCGCCGGGTCGCCGTACGAGGCGGTGGCCGACCTGACCAGGTTGGGCGCGTCGCCGTCGAGCGACACCCCGGCCTTGGCGAACAGGTCCTCGATCCTGTCGCCCTTCAGCTTCACCTCGGTCGGCGCCTTGAGCTGGTGCGCGGCCTCGCTGTGCAGGACCTGGCCACCCTCGACCTCGCCCGTCGCGGGGTCCCAGACGGCGTGAGCCAGGCCCGCCAGGGTGACCTTGCGCTTGCCGTCGATGAAGATCGAGTAGCCCTCGGGCACGCCGCGATACTTCACGTCGCCGTCCGGCTTGTCCCAGACGATGGTCAGGTCGTGGCCCCGGTAGTCGATGTCGTTGACCGTGAAGTGGTCCCAGCCGATGTCCACCGGCCACAGCTCGACCTTCGCGTCGTCGCGCGGGCGCAGCCCCATGACGTCCTCGATGACCGTCCAGTTGCTGCTGCCGAGGATGGTGTGGTGGATCCAGGAGCGGTAGTCGATGCTCTTGGTCTGCGGGTTCCAGTTCGCCCAGAACTCGTTGGCGTCCGGCCAGCGGGTGTCGCCGCCGACGAACTGCGCCCAGGCGTTCCAGTAGAGCAACTGTTTGTACATCTCCGGGGTGATGTACGGCGAGGAGTACTCGTGCAGCGCCTTGGAGAACAGCGAGAAGTCCCGGGTGGAGTTGATCTGGGAGAAGTTGTTCGACCCCGGCTTGCCCTGGGCGGCCGCCTCGGCCTTGTCCTTCTGGTCGGCCGTGTAGAAGGGGAAGATCGGATACTCGGCGGGGTCGGTCCACAGCCGCAGCGCCTCGCGATACTTCGGCTCGTCGGCCGGCACCAGCCCGGTGGCGAACGGGATGTAGTTGTTGGACTCCTTCCACGGGATCAGGTTGCCCGTGCGCAGGTCGCGGTGCTTGAACACCTTGTCCTTGTCGTCCCACAGCAGCGTCAGGACGCCGTTCTTGACCTTGTCGGCCACGCCGCGCATCTCGGCCGCCTTGGCGCCGCCGTAGTAGTGGAACGACACGGCGTCCGCGTCGTTGCCCGTCATCGCCTCCCAGTCGTATTCGATGACGCCGTTCTTGTTGGAGTCGTACGCGTTGAGCTGGCCGTAGACGTCCTTCTCCGCGTACCGCGCCAGGTTGCGCAGGATGCCGGGCTGTCCGCCGTGCAGGCGGTAGCTCTCCAGGGCGCTGGCCGAGATGTACTGCGTGTAGCTGTTGCTCCAGTTCTCCGGGTCACCGGGGTTGTCGGTGTACTTGGAGTTCTTGGAGACCTCGCCCGCCGACACCCACGGCCCGTAGGAGTAGATGGGATCGCGCAGATACTTGAGGTCCTGGATGAACATCGGCACGGTCAGCACGATGGCGTTGTTGTAGCCGAGCGCGCCCTCGACCGACGTGGGGAACTGGAAGTCGTTGCCCGGGATGTCCGCGTCGAGGAAGTTGAAGCGCATCAACCACCAGCGGTAGTAGACGAACTTCTTGATGTTCTCGTCCGGCACGTCCATGTAGGGCACGTTGTCCGCCCACCAGGCGTTGTAGTCCTTCAACTGCCTGGTCAGCGCCTTCTCCGGCGAGCGTCCCTTGTAGCCGTCGTACTCCTCGCGGGAGCCCGGCAGCTCCTCGGTGACCAGCCCGAGCTGGACCTTGGTGCGCACGGTCTTGCCGGGCGCGATGGTCAGCGTGCCCTTCAGCGCGGCGCCGTCCACCTTCAGGCCGTCGCCGCTGAGCCTGGGGAAGATCGTGGTGAGCCGGTTCTTGGCGGTCACGACCCCGGTCAGCTCGCGGTCGCCGTCCGCGGTCTTCGCGTACGGCGAGGTCACGGTCACCGGCACCGAGCGTTCCGCACTGCCGGTGTTGGTGATCTCGAGCGTGGTGACCAGCACGTTCTCATGCGTGATGAACTTCCTGACCACGACCGACAGCCCGTCGCCGGTGTAGACGCCCTCCCAGTGGCTGGGCATCTGCAGCCGCTCGGCGACGTTCTCCCGCAGGGCGGTGCCCAGATCCACGGCGTACGCGTCGCGGTTGTCGATGCTCTCCCAGTAGGCGAGGCTGCCACCGAACCCGATGACCGACGGATCGTGCTCCTTCATGAACGCCGCCCTGCCCCGGCTCATCAGCCACGGGCCGGCCGGGTCGTCGCCCTTGCGGGCCAGCATGCGGTCGATCCAGTAGGAGTCGCCGCCCTTCTCCTTGTCGTAGATGGCCCGCATCATGCGCCGCGGGTCGTAGCTCACCGGCTCGTCGGGGACCGGGTCGCCGCCGGTGAAGGCCGGCAGGCCGAGCTGGTCCTGGGACTGCGCCGGCAGGATCTCCGGCGCGGCGGACGCCGGAGTTGTGAGCGTTAACATACTGCCGCTCAACACTGTCAGCGTTAACAGCCCGGCTGCCGCCGGGGTCCGCCAACGTGGCTTCATGACCTCTCCTTCCGGCATCCCCCCGCGACGCACGAAACGAACTAAAAGGTTTTCGGTAACGTAAAAGAAACCTCAGTCCCTGTCAACGGTCATGAGGTAAGTCCAGTTCAGAAGTGAACCGAACGCGGCGAAAAGGTTTTCGTGATCTTGCGCGGAGCGTCGGGACGCGGCGCGGTCAGGGCAGCCGGCCCGCGATGCCGTCGAGGACGAAGTCGAGCCCGATCGCGAAGCGTTCCTCCGGTGTGGGACCGGCCGGATGGGTGAGCCATTCCGTGAGGTGAGGCAGGCGGCCGTCGGCGGCGGCCAGTTCGCGGAGCGCCGCGATGGCGGCGTACAGCCGGGCGTCGTCGTCCAGGCCGTGGCGCCGCTCCTGGCGCGCCTCCTCGCTCTCCTGCAGGGCGCTCCCGAAGACGTGCCTGTCGATCAGCGCCGCGTAGGTCATGGCCTCGCCGACGGTCGCCCCCTGCCGTACGAGGACGGTGAGCATGAACTCCAGCCTGCGCATCATGTGCGGACCGGCCGGAGGGCGGGCGTGGACCAGCACGGCGAACCAGGGGTGCCGCGATGTCATCCTCCGGGTCTCCAGGGCGAGCGTGCGCAGGTCGTCACGCCAGTCCCGGCCGGGCTCCCCGGGCAGCGGAATCTCGGCGGTGGCCGCGTCGAGCATGAGGTCGAACAGGCCCTCCTTGCTGTGCACGTGGCGATAGAGCGCCATCGGCGAGTACGGCCCGAGGCCGGCGGCGACCGCCTTCATCGTCAGGCCGTCCAGCCCGGCCTCGTCGGCGACGCGGATCGCCGCCGCCACGATCTTCTCCCGGTCCAGCCCGCGCCTGCGCGGCGGCGGCTGGGTCCAGATCACCGGGAACGCGTTCGTCTCTCCCTCACCCACGTTCCGAGTTTACGCAATAAACTTTTCGTGTACGACATAAACTTCCCAGGACCGGAGGTACTGATGACGCAGGCGGCGACCGACGCGTACGAACCGCCGGGGATCCGGCTGGGCGTCGTGAGGGGCGTCAGCTACGGCCTGTTCGGCCCGCCCGGCACGTTCGTCCCCCAGGCCCGATCGCTGGGCGCCGGGATCGTGCGGGCGTACGTGTACTGGAGCCAGGTCGAGCCCGAGCCGGGCCGCTACCGCTGGGAGGCGGTCGACGCGCTGCTCGGCCAGCTCGACGGCGACGAGGAGGTGTGGATCACGCTGTGCTCCAGCTCCCCGTGGGCGACCAGGACGTCGACCGACTTCCTGCCGCCCTCTCCCGCGCACGACCTGGACGCCTACGCGGAGTTCGTACGGCGGGTGGTGGGCCGCTGCGCCGGGCGGGTGCGCTACTGGCAGTGCGACAACGAGCCGAGCAACACCGACCTGCTGTGGGCCGGGACCGCCGACGAGTACGTCGCGCAGCTCAGGGTCATGTACGCCGCGGTCAAGGAGGCCGACCCCGCGGCCGCCGTGGTGCTCGGCGGGTGCGGCTACGACGTACTCTCCGGCGAGGCGGGAAGCGAGCCGTGGCGCTTCTTCGAGCAGGTGCTGTCCGGCGGCCGTGACGCCTTCGACCTGTTCGACGTGCACCTGTACGGCGACGCCGCCTCGGTCCCCGCCCACATCGAGGCCGTGCGGGAGCTGATGCGGGCGCACGGCTGTCTGAGGCCGGTGGTGGTGGGCGAGTACGGCGCGCCCGTGCCGTTCGAGTTCCCTGACGCCCAGGCCGTCATGTACGAGGTGTTCGCCGAGGCCTTCGCCGGGGGCGCACAGGTGCAAAGCACCCAAGAACTGGCCGCCAGGGCGCGGCAGGACACCCCCGAGCGACGGGCCATGGCCGCGTTGTACGCGCGGATGCCGCAGCTGCCGCCCCGGCTGGTGATGTTCATGGAGGGGTGCCCGCCCGAGCTGGAGGCCAGACGGCACCGGATCAACTGCCGCCAGCTCGTCGCGTGCACCCTGGAGGCGCTCGCCGCCGGGGTCCGCCGCACCCTCTACTGGAACCTCGCGCCCGAGGTCCCCGGACCGGCCGATCCCCTGCAGATCATGCACCTGATGTTCGGCAAGCTCGCCATGCTCGGCTACCGGGACGGCGAACTCGCGGTCCGGCATCCGGCGGCGGACACCTTCGCCCTGCTCGCCGCGCAGCTCGCGGGGGCCCGCCGGGTGACCCGGGTGCGGCCCGGCGACCCGCCCGGCCTGTACGCGTTCGAGGTCGAGCGTGCCGGACGCGGGCCACTGCTGGTGCTGTGGAACCGGCGCGACACGGACGACGACACGGCCGACGGGGAGGAGCGGCCGCCCGTCGCCGTCTCCTGGCCCTGGCCCGCTTCCGCCGCGACCGCCGTGGACGCGTTCGGCGAGCCGCACGCCGTCGAGGTCCGCGACCGGCGGCTGCGCACGGCCGTCTCCGACACGCCGGTGTTCGTCAGCGGAACCTGATCATGACGAAATCGGGGCGACGGACTCCCGTTCGACCAGCGTGACGTCCATGAACAGGGTGGCGGGCGGCGCGGGCTCCGGGTCGCGCAGGCGCCGGATCAGGCGCCGGGCCGCTTCCGCGCCCATCTCGTAGACCGGCTGGGCGATGACGCTCAGGGCCGGGGAGACCAGCACGGTCCAGTCCAGGTCGTCGAACGCCACCACCGAGAGCCGGTCGGGCACCGCGACGCCGAGGTCGCGGATCGCGCGGTAGGCGCCGACCGTCATCAGGTTGTCCACCGTGAAGATCGCCGTCGGCGGGTTCTTCAGCGCGAGGACGCGCTTGGTCTGCTGGTAGGCGGCCTCGGCGGCGTAGGTGCCGGTGCGCCGGACCAGCTCGCGGCGCACCGGCACCCCGGCGTCCCAGTGGGCCCGCAGGTAGCCGAGCAGCCGGGCCTCGCTCGGGCTGAGCTCGCCCAGCGACACCTCGGCCTCCGGGGTGAGGAACCTCGCCCAGTCCTGCTCCCGGGGCTGGCGCAGCTCCGTCACGATCGCGACGCGCCGGTGGCCGAGGTCGAGCAGCCGCCGTACGGCCTGGTAGGCGGCCTTCATGCCGTCCACGATGACGGCGTCGGCCTCCAGCCGGTCGCTCACGCGGTCGAACAGGACGACGGGCGTGCCGCCGCTCTGCGCCTGTGCCAGATGCTCGACCTGCTTGACGTCGGCGGGCGCGCAGATGATGCCGTCCACCTGCTTGTGCAGGAGCAACTGCACCGCCTCACGCTCGCTGGCGAGGTCCTCGTCGCTGTTGGTGACGAGGGTGCTGAAGCCGTTCTCGTGCGCGACGTCGGAGATCCCCCGCAGCGCGCGGGCGAAGAAGGGACTCTCGATGTCCGCGCACACGACCCCGATGGTGTCGGTCCTGCCGGTGCGGACGCTGGCGGCGAGGCGGTTGGCGCGGTAGTTGAGCTGCCGCGCCGCCTCCGTCACCCGCCGCCGGACGTCCTCGCTGACGCTTCCGTAACCTCCCAGCGCGCGCCCCGCGGCGGCCGTGGAGACACCGGCCAGCGCCGCCACGTCCGGGAGCGTCGCCCGCCGCGGCCTGCTGGATGCGGTCACGGATCCTCCTCTTCCCGGTATCGGTCGCCGCCGGCGGGATCCCGGCCGTCATCGCGTTCGCGGGCGCGCCCGGGAAGCGCCGGCGGCTCGCCCATCAGCGATCCGCCGCAGCGAGATTGTAGTGATCCCGCGCGGCGCGGGCGGTGATCCGCCCGCTGCGCAGGTCGGCCTCCACGGCCTCCCTCGGGCGCAGCGCCGGGTCGCCGAATCCGGCACCGCCGCCGGCCCGCAGGCTCACCACCTCGCCCGGTGCGGCGACGTGCTGCCCCTTCGCCGGGAGCGGGGTCTCCTCGCCGTCCTCGCGGATGAGGACGATCGAGGCGGCGGTGCCGGGCAGGCCGCCGTCGAGCCCCTGCGGAACGTGACCGGGGTCGCTCTGCTCGGCCTCGGAGAGGAACTGCATGGGCCCGTCGGAGATGTTCCGGTAGTCCGCGCGGATGCCCAGGCCGCCCCGTGTGCGCCCCGCGCCGCCACTGTCGGGCCTCAGCTCGTAGCGCTCGACGCGCAGGAGGTAGCTCGACTCGATCACCTCCGCCGGGATGATCGCGCAGTTGGCCATGTGGACGTCGACCGCGTCCGCGCCGTCGTGCGAGGCGGTGGCGCCCGCGCCACCCGCGACGTTGGCGAGCAGCACGACGCCGTCCCCGGTCTTCGGCGAGGCCGACTCGCAGATCAGCACCGGCCAGCCGACGAACCACTCCGCCGACGCCCGGTGCGGGGCCGCCGGGGCCAGCGCCCGGGTCATGACGGACGCCAGCCGCTGGGACGCCAGGTGCCGGTCGCCGACCGCGGCGGGGAAGATCGGGTTGACCGCCGAGCCCTCCGGGGCGTGGATGGTCACCGGCTCCATCGACCCCTCGTTGAACGGCACGTCGTCGGGCAGCAGGCACTTGATCGCGTAGTGCACGACCGACCGCGTCGTGGACGTGGGGATGTTCATGCCGCCGGGCATCTGCGGATCGCAGCCGGAGAAGTCGACGTGCGCGCCGTCGCCCTCGATGGTGACCGTGACGGCGAGGCGGACGGCCGCGCCGGGGTTGATGCCGTCGTCGTCCAGCCACCCCTCGGCCCGGTACGTCCCGTCCGGCAGGGCCGCCAGCTCGGCCCGGGTTCGCTCGGCCGTGTAACCGATCAGGTCGTCGATCGCCGTGACCAGCGTGTCGGTGCCGTACCGCTCGGCCAGCCGGGCGAAGCGGCGGGCGCCCGAGCGGGCGGCGGCGACCTGGGCGCGCAGGTCGCCGTGGTTCTGCTTCGGGTGGCGGGTGTTGGCCGTGATGATGTCGCGGACGTTCGGCTCGGGGACCCCGCGCACCTCCAGCTTCACCGCCGGCAGCATGACGCCCTCGTAGAACGCGCTGCGGCTGGTGGCCGCCGCCGTGCCGGGCACGACCCCGCCCCAGTCGGCGTGGTGCGCGATGGCGCCGGTGAAGCCGATGAGCCGCTCGTCGCCGTCGAAGACCGGGACGAACAGGTTGAGGTCGTTGGTCTGGCAGGCCCCCAGGTAGGGATGGTTGCTGAGGAAGACGTCGCCGGGGTGGATGTCGTCGCCCCACTTGTCGAGGCAGGCCCGCAGCGCGGGGGACATCGAGGCGAGCAGCGTCGGGATGTCCAGCGCGGCGGCGAGCAGCCGGCCCGACCGGTCGAAGACCGCGCAACTGTAGTCGCGCATGTCCTTCACCACGACGCTGAGCGCGGTGCGGCGCAGCGCGGTGCCCATCTCCTCCGCGATGGTCTCCAGGGCGTGCCGGATGACCTCCGTGGTGATCGGGTCGGTTCGTCTCATGCCGGTGTTCATGCCGAGGTTCCCTTCACAGTCAGGACGAGGTTGCCGTCGCCGTCCACGCGAACCCGCGCGCCGGGCGGCACGACCGTGGTCGCCTCGCGCTCCTCGATGATCGCCGGGCCGCTGAACGCCGCCCCTGACGTCAGGTCCGCCCGCTCGTACACGTCGGTGTCGACCCACCCGGCCCCGCGGAAGCAGACCCGCCGTACGGAGGCCGGGGCGGGGGTGGAGGACGCCTCCTCCGAAGAAGCGGCGGCCGTGCGCGGCAGAACGCCGTACACCTCGACGCCGACGGCGACGAGCTCGACACGGGCCTCCTTGTCGCTGTGCCCGAACTCGAACTCGTGCTGGGAGTGGAAGCGGTCGAGCGCCTCGGCCAGGCTCTGCGCGTCCACGGCCCCGGGCCGCAGCAGCACCTCCACGTCGTTGTCCTGCCAGGCGTAGCGGAAGCGGGCCAGCCGGTTCTCGGTCCGTCCCGTGGTGAGCGACTCGACCCGGGAGAGCCGGTCGCGGGCCCGGTCGAGCAGGCCGGTGAACAGCCCCTCGATCTCCTCCGGGCTCAGCGTGTCCACCGGCGCGTCCACGGTGAGCGAGAAGTCGTACTTCAGGTCACTGGTGGCCAGGCCCAGCGCCGAGAACGTGCCGGGGTGACGCGGCACCAGGACGGTCCTGATGTCGACCATCTCGGCGACTGACAGCGCGTGCATGGGACCGGCCCCGCCGAAGGGCAGCAGCACGAAGTCGCGCGGGTCGTAGCCGCGGTTGACGCTGACCACCCGCACGCCCCTGGCCATGATGGCGTCGGCGACGTCGAGGATGCCCAGCGCGGCCTCCTCCAGGCCGATCCCGAGCGGCTCCGCGACGTGCGTCAGCACCGCCTGCCTGGCGGCCTCCACGTCGAGGGTCATCTCCCCGCCGAGGAACCGCGCGGGGTCCACCCGGCCGAGCACCACCTGGGCGTCGGTCGTCGTGGGCCGGGTGCCGCCGCGTCCGTAGCAGGCGGGCCCGGGGACGGCGCCCGCGCTCTCCGGTCCCACCCGCAGCAGCCCGGCCGCGTCCACCCGGGCCAGCGACCCGCCGCCGGACCCGATGGTGTGGATGTCGAACTGCGCGACCTGCAGGGGCCGCCCCTCGAACTGCGACGACCGGTCCAGGCGCGGTCGGCCCTCGTGGATCAGGCAGATGTCGGTGGACGTGCCGCCCATGTCGAAGGTGATCTGGTTGGCGTACGCCGGGTTCTCCGCCACCCGGGCGGCGGCGAGCACCCCCGCCGCGGGGCCGGACAGCACCATCTTGTGCGCGGCGGCCGACGCCTCGGCGGCCGACATCACGCCGCCGGAGGACTGCATCACGAAGAACGGGCAGGTGACCTTCTCGCTGTCCAGTCCGGCCTCGACCGCCGACAGGTAGCGCGCCACCAGCGGCTGCAGCGCCGCGCTGATCGCGGTGGTCGACGCCCGGGGATACTCCTTGATCTCGGGCGCGACCTCGGAGGAGACGGCCACGTGCAGGCCGGGCAGCGCGGCGGCCAGCCGCTCGGCCACCCGGCGCTCGTGGGCGGGGTTGCGGAAGGAGAACAGCAGCGTGACCGCGCACGCCTCGGCGCCGCTCGCCGCGACCTGGGCCACGACGCGGTCGATCTCCTCGTCGGTGAGCGGGGTGACGACCCGGCCCAGCCGGTCGAGCCGCTCGTCGATCTCGAAGACCATGTCGCGCGGGATCACCGGTTCCGGCTTGACGACCCTGAGGTCGAACAGCGCGGGCCGAAGCTGCGTGCCGATCTCCAGGACGTCCCGGAAGCCGCGGGTCACGATCAGCGCGGTGGGCGGGAGCTTGAACTCCAGGAGGGCGTTGGTGGCGACGGTGGACCCGTGCGCGAACATCCGCAGCGCGCCGGTGTCGACGCCGCGGGTGCCGCGCGCGGCGCGGACGCCGTCGAGCACGCCGCCCGCCTGGTTCTCCGGGGTGCTGGGGACCTTCTCGACGAGGACGCGTCCGTCGTCCCCCGATGACCACGACGTCGGTGAAGGTCCCGCCGACGTCGATTCCGAGGCGTTGGCTCACTTCTTTCCTGCCTTGTAGAAGTACGCGCTGACGGCGGGGTCGTTCATGTTCTCCTGGGTGGCCACGACCGCGTCGAGGCTGACCGACTGCGGCTTGGTGCCGTCCTTGAGGTAGGCGGCGAGGTCGGAGACCGCCCTGCTGCCCATGTCGCCGGGCTTCTGGATGATCAGCGCCGCGACCAGGCCGCGCTTGAGCAGGCTCACCTCGTCGGGCGAGGCGTCGAAGCCGACGATCTTGACCTTGTCGCTCCTGCCCGCGGCCTGTACGGCCTGGGCGGCGCCGAGGGTGGGGTTCGTCCAGTTCGTGAAGATGCCGGCGAGGTCGGGGTAGCGCTTGAGCACCGCGCTCACGGTTCCGGCGATGGTGGTGAGGTCGGTGGCGTCGTAGCGCTCGGCGACGTACTCGAGTCCCGTCTGCTTCAGCCCCTCCTGCCAGCCCTTGAGGCGGGCGTCGGTGCTGGAGGTGCCCGGGGTGTAGCCCTCGAAGGCGACCTTGCCCTTGCCGCCCAGCAGCTTGTCCATCGTCTGGGCGGCCAGGCGGCCGGCGGCCTCGCCGTCGGAGGTGACGGTGGCGAGGCGGGCCGACGGGTCGGCGACGTCGGCGTCCACCGTGATGATCGGGATGCCCTGCGCCATGACCTGCTTCATCGGCGCGATCATCGCCTTGGCGTCCAGGGCGGACATGATGATCCCGTCCGGCTTGCGGGCGGCGACGGACTGCAGGAGCTGGGTCTGCGAGGCCACGTCGAGCGTGGACGGCGCCTGCCAGCTGAAGTCGAAGCCCTGCTTCTTCGCCTCGGCCTCGGCTCCGGCGACCAGGGTGAGGTAGTAGGGGTCGAACTGGTCGTTCAGCAGCATGACGATCTTCTTGCCGGCGGCGCTCCCGCCTCCGGCGTCGTCGGCGGACGAGGTTCCGCCGCAGCCGGCCAGCAGGCAGACCGCCAGCGCGCTCGCGGCCAGGGCGGGGATGGTTCGCTTCATCGGGTTCCTTCGGGATGAGGGGTGGGTGCGAGCGAGGAAGCTCATGTGCGCTCCTGAGCGCGGATCTTGACCTGGTCCACGTAGACGGCCACGAGCAGGACGACGCCGACGGCGACGTTCTGCCAGAACGGCTGGACGTCCATGATCACGAAGCCGCTCTGCAGGACCGCCGGGATGAGCGCGCCCACCACGGTGCCGGAGATCCGGCCCCGTCCCCCGAACAGGCTCGTCCCGCCGATGACGACGGCGGCGATGGCCGACAGCGCGTCCCCGGAATGACTGGTGATCGACGCCGTGCTGAACCGCGCGACGTCGAGGACGGCCACGATCCCGCACAGGGCTCCGGTGCCGACGTAGAGCAGGACCATGTGCCGCCTGACGTTGACGCCCGCGCGGCGGGCCGCCTCCAGGTTGGCGCCCATCGCGTAGGTGTGCAGGCCGAAGCGGGTCTTGGACAGCACGACCCAGAAGACTGCGGTGACCACGGCCGCGATCACGATGGACCACGGGATGACCCCGAACAGCTTGCCCAGGCCGAACGACGACTGGAAGGGCAGCGGCACGTTCTGCACGTTCTGGCCGTTCGTCCAGACGCTGGCCAGGCCGAGCACGATGCCGCCGGTCGCGAGCGTGGCGATGAACGGAGGGATGCGGAGCTTCACGGCGAGCAGGCCGTTGACGGCTCCCCAGCCGGCGCCCACCAGCAGGCCGCAGACGATCGCCACGGTGATCGCGACGCCGAGGTTCGGATAGTGGAAGTCCGCCGCCTGCGCCGCCGTCCCGGCGAGCGCCCCCATCACCTTCGCGACGACGACGGCGGAGAAGATCGTGATCGAGCCGATGGACAGGTCGAGTCCGCCGGCGATGAGCAGGAACGTGATGCCGCACGAGAGGATGAGCAGCTGCGAGGCCGTGAGCAGGATGGACTCGGCGTTGCTCAGCGACAGGAACGTGCCCGCCGGAGTGACGATCGAGAAGACCGCCACGATGGCGATCAGCAGCAGCAGGATCGTCGCGTCGGACAGCCGCTGAGGGCGCGGCACGGCCCTCCTGCGCGGCGCGCCCGGCGGCGTGGTCCGCGGTGTGGCCGGCGGTGTGCTCTGCGAAGCGAGGTCGGTCATCGCGGTTCTGCCGCCCTTTCCTCGGTCGGGCTGAGGGTGTCGGCGCCCGTCATCGCCCTGATCAGATCGGTCGAGGTGACGTCGGACATGCGCGCGGTCAGGACCCGCCTGCCGAGCCGCAGGACCGTGCAGCGGTCCGCGACGCGGAAGACGTCGGGCAGGTTGTGGGAGATGAGCAGCACCGGCAGGCCCTTCTCGTCCCGGATCCGCCTGATGAGCTCCAGGACCGACTCGGTCTGCGCCACGCCGAGCGCCGCGGTCGGCTCGTCCATCATGATCAGGGCCGAGCCCCACATCGCCGCCCTGGCCACCGCGACGGCCTGCTTCTGCCCGCCCGACATCGAGCCGACCTCGGCGCCCAGGTCCTGGATCTTGGAGTTGAGCTGCCGCAGGTGGGTGGCGGCCTCGGCCCGCATGGCCTTGCGGTCGACGAACCCCAGCCGGCCGAGCAGCCCCGGCCGGGAGGGCTCGCGGCCGAGGAAGAGGTTGGCGTCCGGCGGCAGCGTCGGCGCGAGGGCCAGGTCCTGGTAGACCGTCTCGATGCCGGCCGCCTGGGCGTCCCTCGGGCCGGTGAACCGGTGCGGCAGGCCGTTGATCTCGACGGTGCCCTCGTCCGGCGTCACCGCTCCGGCGAGCACCTTGACCAGCGTCGACTTGCCTGCGCCGTTGTCGCCGAGCAGGGCGTGGATCTCCCCCGGGGCGATGTCCAGGTCGACGCCGCGCAGCGCCTCGACGTGGCCGTACCGCTTGCGAACGCCGCGCACGCGCACCGCGAGGTCGGCGCTGTCGTCGGCGCTGTCTTTCATGGGGTCTCCTCCGGTGGATAGAGGGCGTCGAGATCGGCGGGGTAGCCGTAACCGCCGTGGTGACGGCAGACCGAGGCGGCGTACGCGGCCGCCCGCGCCATGGCGACCTCGGCCGGGGCAGCGGGCAGCGCGACCAGCAGCTGCGCCGCGAAGGCGTCGCCGGCGCCCAGCGTGTCCACCACCTCGGTGGGGACCGCCGGCTGCCACACTGTACGTCCCTCCGCGGCCAGCAACGCGCCCTGATCTCCGCAGGTCACGACGGCGAACCGGGGTCCGAGCGCGAGGACCGACGCGGCGAACTCCGCGCACTCGCGCCGGTCGAGCCGGGGCCGGGAGAAGAAGGCGATGCCGACCGAGGGCAGCAGGTCCCGCGCGTACTCCATGTCCTTGTACGAGAAGTCGAAGGAGACCTTCGTGACACGGGCGATGTCGGGGAGCTGCTCCTCGACCAGGCTGGTGTGTCCCGTGTGGACGAGGTCGAACGACGACAGGTAGTCGAGGTCCGCCGGGCTCAGCCGCAGGTCCTCCGTAGGCGGGACGTAGTCGACGAAGGTCCGGTTGCCGTCGGCGTCGAGCTTGACGTCGGCCCGTGGGGTGGGGTGACCGCCGTACCGGGACCATCTGGCCTCGACCCCCTCGGCGGCCAGGCTGTGCCGTACGAGGTCGCCCGCCGGGTCGGCCCCGATCGAGCCGAGGTAGGCGGTCTCCGCGCCGAGGCGCCCGGCGTGGACCGCGACGTTGCAGGCGCTGCCGCCGGGGAAGACGAGGCCGAGGTCGAGATATCTGTCGACGACGTTGTCGCCGACTCCGCACAGCCGCATCTCAGTACGCCATCTTGTGCATGTAGCGCCGCTCGTCGAGTGAGTGACCGGTGACGGACTCGTAGTGGTCGGCCAGCCGGGTGGCGATGTTGGCCAGCACCGGGGCCGACAGCTCCGGCCGGGCGGCCGCGGGCACGCCGGGCAGTTCGAGAGCGGCCGAGTCGAGCGTGAAGACCCGGGAGGTCACCTTGGGGGCGAAGGCGGCCACCCGGTCGGCCATCGCCTGGGTGCGGTCCTCGCTGCGCAGGAGGATGAGCGGCGCGTCGCCGACCACCATCTCGAACGCCCCGTGGAAGAAGTCGCCGGACGCCACGCAGACCGACTTCTTCCACTGCATCTCCATCAGGTAGCAGACCGAGAGCAGGAAGGCGACGCCGTACGCGTTGCCCCCGCCGACCACGAAGGTCAGGTCGGCGTCGGCGGTCTCCCGCGCGATCGTGGCCGACAGCTCCTCGTGCGCCTCGGTGGCGGCGGCGAGCGCGTCGGGCAGCGCCGCGTAGCCGCGTTCGAGGGTCTCGTAGTCGAGGTCCGCGCCCTCGATCCGGAGCAGTTCCTGCACGAGCTGCCCCAGCAGGACGTGCTTGGCCGCCGTGATCGTCTTCTCGCTGTGGTAGGTGAACGCGGCGTCCCCCAGCTCGGCGAGCGGGTTGTCGTCGTCGGTCGCCACCGCCACCACGTACGCGCCCGCCTCCTTGGCCAGGCGCGCGGCGGCCACCGTCTCGGGGGTCGCACCGGAGTGGGAGGAGGCCACCACGAGCGAGCGCGCCGACAGCCGGGACGAGGGGGAGGCCAGGAACTCGGCGGCGTTGATGTTGTGGCTGACCAGCCCGGTCGCCGAGGCGGACAGCGTGGCGTGCGCCGGCACGGAGGAGGCCCAGGAGCCGCCGCAGCCGAGGAAGAACACGTCCGTCACTCCGCGCGAGGCCGCCTGCGCCGCCACCTTCGCGGCGGCGCCGCGCTGGTCGACCGCTCCCCCGATGACCTCCCTGAGCTGGGGGTCGACGGGGCGCAGGCCGGGTTTGGAAGTCATGGGGACACTCCGCAAGTAGAACGTTCTCACTGACCGGTGTGCGAACGTGTAGAACGTTCTCACCGGGATGGTGAGAAGGTTCTCAACATCGCCGGGGAGCAGTCAAGGGGTCACGCCGTTTTTGACCCTCGTGTCACATAGCAGGACCAAGGTGATGTCGATCACATAAAGGGATCTTGTCGCCATACGGGCACGCATGGTGATTTACGGAGGATTTCCACACCCCCTATGGAGGCTCTCCGTGCTGTTACGAGCAGCCATCGCCGCGGTCGCCGTGACCGCGATCGGCGCGGTCCCGGCCCACGCGGCCACCGGCCCGGCCATCACCGTCGACCAGGGACGGACCCAGCCGGTCTTCTCCTACGCCGACGCCGTCCGCGAACACGTCTACGTCGAGTCGAGCGTCGACAGCGACTCCGACGGCCGCCTCGACCGGGTCAGGGTCGACATCATCAGGCCCAGGGAGTCGGGGCCCGGGCTCAAGGTGCCGTCGATCATCGACGAGAGCCCCTACTACGACAACTCCGGGCGCGGCAACGAGTCCGAGCGCAAGGTGTACGACGCGGCGGGCGAGCCCGCCAAGTTCCCTCTGTTCTACGACAACTACTTCGTGCCGCGCGGGTACGCCGTCCTCAACGTCGACATGGTCGGCACCACGAAGTCCGACGGCTGCCCTGACGTGGGCGGCAAGGCCGACGTGCTCGGCGGCAAGGCGGTCGTCGACTGGCTGAACGGCCGCGCCCCCGCCTTCCACGACGACGGCTCCCCCGCGGTGGCCGACTGGAGCACCGGCAAGGCCGGCATGATCGGCAAGTCGTACGACGGCACGCTGGCCAACGCGGTCGCGGCGACCGGGGTCGAGGGCCTGGAGACGATCGTCCCGATCTCGGCCATCAGCTCTTGGTACAAGTACCAGCGCTCCAACGGCGTCATCTACAACTACAACTACATGTCGTACCTGTCCCGGGTCGTCGACACCGACCCGGCCGCCAAGTGCGCGGCGAATCGGGCACGACTGGACGTCGACGCCGATGACGCCACGGGGAACTACAACGGCTTCTGGGCCGAGCGCGACTACGTCGCCGGGTCGCTCGGCGACGCCTCGAAGGTGCACGCCAGCGTCTTCGTCGTGCACACGGTCAACGACCTGAACGTCAAGCCCGACAACTTCTCGGTGTGGTGGCAGGCGCTCGCCGACCGGAACGTGCCGCGCAAGATCTGGGTCGGCCAGTATCAGCACGTGGACCCCTTCGACTTCGAGGGGCGCCGCGACCTGTGGGTCGACACCCTGCACCGCTGGTTCGACCGCTGGCTGCTCGGCGTGGACAACGGGATCATGCAGGAGCCGCGCGCCGACGTGCAGGTCGGCCCGGCCGAGTGGATCACCCAGGGCGACTGGCCGACGCCGGCCGCCTCGACCCACTTCTTCCGCCCGTCCGCCGACGGTTCGCTGAACCTCAACCCCGGCAAGAACGGCGAAACCGCGAGCTTCACCGACATCCGCCAGTCGGAGGACGCGATGGTCGCCGACGTCGGCACGGCCAAGCCCGGACGGGTCGCCTTCACCACCGGTGAGCTGCCGCGCGACCTGCGCATGTCGGGCACGCCCGAGGTGGACCTGCGGGTCTCGCTCGACAAGCCGACCTCGAACCTGACCGCGCTTCTCGTCGACTTCGGCGAGGACACCCGGGTCGACTGGCGTCGCGGACAGGGCATCACCACCCTCGCCGCGGAGGACTGCCACGGCGACAGCACCGCCGCCGACGACGCCTGCTACCGGAAGGTCGTCACCAACCTGGCCACGCGGCCGCTCGAGGTCGTGGCCCGCGGCTGGATCGACGCGCAGAACCGCGACTCGCTCTCCGAGTCCTCGCCGCTGACCCCCGGCACGTACGCGCAGGTCACGTGGAAGACGCTGCCGCAGGAGTACGTCTTCAAGAAGGGCCACAGGATCGGGCTGGTGATCGCCGGCACCGACTCGAACTACAGCGGCGAGCGGGCCACCGGCACGACCGTCACCATCGACCTGCACAAGAGCCGGGTGGAGATTCCGCTCGTGCTCGGTGTCGGCCACGCGCTGAACGGCGGCGACATTCCCAAGGACAAGGGCGCCTGGCACGGTCCTCAGCAGATCGACCTGCCGGTGCCGGACAACAAGCTCTACTGATCCCCTGACCGTCCTCCGACGCGGCGCCGGGACCCTCGTCCCGGCGCCGGCGTCCGAGCGGTTCAGCGGTTCCCGCCGACGTCGTAGTGTCATGACATGACCGAGATCGTCGTGGAGGACGGCGCATGGACGGTCGATGTCGAGGCGGTGAGGATCACCCCCGGCAGCGGCCGCGACGTCCACGAGGTGCGCAAGGCCCTCGGGGACCTGGTGGTGCCGCTGGAGGCCGTGGCGGGAGCCGTGTTCGAGCCCTCGCGCAAAGGCGGGCACCTGCGGCTGCGACTGCGGCCCGGTGCGGACCCGCTCACCGAGGTGGGCGCCGGGCTGCTGGCCGCTCCCGCCGACCCCTACCGGCTGGCGGTCCCCAAGGAGCGCAGGGCCGCGGCGGAGTACATGGCCGGCGAGATCCGCGACCTGGGGCAGCTGGCCCAGGTGCCGGAGGAGCCCTGTCCCGATTTCCTGTTGCCCGGCCCGGCCGTGCCGATCAGCGCCACGGCCGGTGACGGCACCGTGAGCTTCGACGGCGTCCGGGTCCGCCTGGAGTGGACGGGATTCGCCAAGGCCGTCAAACAGGCGGCCGGCGCTCAGGAGTTCCGGCTGTCGGATCTGACCGGCGTCGAGTGGAAGCCGCAGTCGGGCCTGGCCTACGGGAGCCTCCGTTTCCACGTACGCGGCGAGGGGCCGACCGGCCGGCCGGAGGAGGACCGGCGCTGCCTGTCGTGGGGGGTGCAGCGTTTCGGGGGGACGAGCGTGCTCGTCGGGGCCGCCGTGCTGGCGCGGCTGGCCCGCCACGCTCCGGAACCGCCCGCCGCCCTCTCGCCACCCGCGCCCGACGGCCGCGACCTGCTGATTCGGCGGCTCACCGACCTGGGCGAACTGCACCGGAGCGGGGTGCTGACCGACGAGGAGTTCAGCACGGCGAAGAAGGCGCTGCTGGACCGCATCGCCGAACTGTAGGGTCCGGTCGCCCCGCGGTCCGCCGGAACGGCGTTTCGACCTCTCCTGATCGGCAAGCTGGTAGATCCAGGGTCAAGCCGACGGGAGAGGTCACCGTGCGTTTCCACGCCGACCTGCACATGCACTCCAGGTACGCCTACGCGTGCAGCAAGAACAGCGACCTGGAGCAGCTGACCTGGTGGGCCCGGCGCAAGGGCGTCACGCTCGTGACTCCTCCGCTCCCTGAAGCTGAAGGGAGCAGCTTCTCGCTAGGCCGCTTCCGCAGCGTCGCGAAGGACAAGCCCTGCCCTGAGAATGTTGGTGGCCGCGTTCACGTCAGCGTGCGCGACATGCCCGCACGCCCTACAGGCGAACTCGGCTTGAGTGAGGCGGTTGTCCTTCGCACAGTGCCCGCACCGCGAGCAGGTGCGGGAGGTGTTGCGGGGATCAACTGCGATCAGCTCGCGACCGGCGCTTTCAGCCTTGTACGCGAGCACACGCAAGAACACCCCCCAACCCGCGTCCAGGATGCTCCGGTTCAGCCCGGATTTGGCCGCGACGTTCCGCCCGGGTCGTTCGATCGTGCCGGCGGCGGAGCGGGTCATGTTCGCGATCCACAGGTCCTCATGCACGATCACGTCATACGCGCGGACCAGAGTCAGCGCCGCCTTGTGCGCGGTATCAAGACGTTGGCGGCGGACCTTCGCGTGCAGCGCCGCCACCCTCGCCACCGCCTTACCGCGCCGCTTGGACCCCCGCTTCTTGCGGGCCAGAGCCCGCTGGGCCGCCGCCAGACGTCCCGCCGACGCCTCCAGGTGGCGCGGGTTGGCCAGCGGGTCCCCGTCGCTGGTGGTCACCAGCGATGCCACACCCATGTCCACGCCCACGGCCGCCCCCGTCGCAGGCAAGGT
>NZ_MWJN01000136.1:0-20629 GCF_002027145.1 Microbispora sp. GKU 823
GCGGGCGGGCACTTCAGGGTGGAGATCCAGCGACCGGTGGCGGATCGAGCACCGGCGCGTGGTGGCCGCGGTTGACCCAGGTGAACACTCCGGTGCCGAGATCGAGGTCGCCGATGACCGCCGTGACGAAGCGGTCGCCCCGGCCGAACTCGTCGATCAGAACCCGCTCGATCGCCTCGCTGTTGCGCACCAGGCCCATGCCCTGCCGCCGATGGTTGCGGCAGGCGGCCACCGCGAGGTTCGCGGTCAGCCCGGCCGACACGTCGTGGCCCATCGCGTCGAAGACCCCCACGTGCGCCTGCGAACCCGCGGTGGAGTAGTCGAAGGCGTCGCCGCCGATCTCGTACGCCGGCTCCAGCACCGCGCCGATCGTCACCTTCGGCGTGGCGAACGTCAGCGGCGGCATCAGGTTCCACTGCATCTCGGCCGCCACGTTCATCGGGCGGCTCCGCACGAGCCGCGCGTGACAGTCGCTGAACGAGCGCTTGCTGACGACGATCAGCGCGATGAGGGACGAGACGTGCCGCATGCGCTCCTCGACGTCGCCCCTCTCGGAGGTCATGTGGAGCACACCGAGGCGCTCGGTGCCGTCCAGCAGGGGAACCCACCACTGGCCCGGGGCGTCGCCCTCCGAGCCGCCCCGCAGCATGCGCACCTCCTGCAGGGCGCGCCCGGCGAGCGTGGTGTCGATCTTCAGCTCCTCCGGCTGGGCGCCCTCCCCGCCGGGGCCCCACAACCGGCGCAGCACGCTCTGCTGCAGGTCGGCCAGGTAGATGCCGATCTCCTCGAAGCCCGCCTCGCCTTTGTGGCGGTCGACCAGCGACGGGATGTCCTCGAACGCCGCCAGGTGGCTGTCCTCCAGCATGCCCGACAGGGCGCGCGACAGCTCACCATCATGAGAAGGGGGGATGCCCTGCTCCATCTGCCCACCCCCGTGGTCCCGCACCACCTATCCACGATGCGCCATAACCCGTGGTGCGAGCAGGAACGCCATGACATTTTGAGGAACGAATTACCTCAGTCTCGGGCGAACTCGGCGACCCAGCGGCGTACCGGCGGGGTCTCGTCGTCGTACACGTCCCGTACGCGCACCGGGCGCAGCCCGCCGGCCGCGAACGCGTCGATCTCGGACCGGGTCAGCGGCCGGGCGATCCGGCCCGGCGGGTCGCCGTCCTCCCGCGCGCGGGCGACCACCAGCAGCGTGCCGCCGGGGGCGACGAGCGTGCCGGCCGCGCGGATGGCTCGCTCGCGCAGTTCGCCGCGCAGCACCTGCACGGTGTAGATCTCCACCACCACGTCGAACGCCTGCCGCCACTCCTGCGGGGGCGCGAGCAGGTCGGCGGCGGCGTACCGGACGGGGGAGCCGGGGAAACGGCGCCGGGCGGCCTCCACAGCGGTAGGCGACACGTCGAAGGCGGTCACCGCCCATCCCAGGCCGGCCAGGTGCTCCGCGTCGTCGCCCATGCCGCAGCCCACGACCAGCGCGCGGCGCCCCCCTGCCGGGGCGGCCGCCCGCCCACTCGACCAGGTAGGGGTTGGCCACCAGGTGGGCCCAGGGAACGACCGCCTCACCACGCTCGGCCGCCGAGTACAGCGGCTCGAACCAGCCGAGCGGGTCACCGCTCTCCATGTGCTCGGCGGCCAGCCGGTGGGCGTACTCGCGGCGCTCTTCTTCGGTCTTGCCCGTCATCGCTCTCCCCGCCCTGTCGGTTCCAGCGGCAGCCTCTCACACGCCGGCCGCCCGCTCAGTCGAAGAAGCGGGCCAGCCGCCGCTCGCAGGCGGGCTCCCGGCCGTCCTTCGCCGGAACAAGGTCCGCGAAGACCGTGGACTCGTCGCGCGCGACCAGCAGTGGATACCAGCACCGGCCCGCGTCGTCGGGCCGGCACAGGTGCTTGAACGTCTGCACGTCGATCAGCCGGACGTGCGTCGGGTCGGCCACCGCGTTGACGTGCCGCCACCAGGGAGCGAGGACGTGCAGCACGCCGCCCGGCCGCAGCACGCGGTGGCACTCGCGCAGCAGGGGCAGATAGTCGGCCAGGTGCTCCAGCACGTGCACCACGAAGATCTGGTCCACCGACTCGTCCGCCAGCGGCACCCCGTACGCCAGGTCGGCCAGCACGTCGACCACCGGGCCGGGGCGCAGGTCGATGCCGACGTTGTCGCGGTGCTGCTTGGTGCCGCCGCAGCCGAGGTCGACGACCCGGGGCGCGGCGCCGGCCACCCGCACCCGGTCCCACACCGCCAGCACCCCGGCCAGCCGGCCGAGACGCTCGCGCAGCACGGCGAGGTCGGCGGCGGCCGGCACGTCGCCCTCGACGTGCGCCACGCCGCCGTCGAAGCGGACCCGCACGTCCAGACCGCGCAGCCGGGGGTCGTGCGCCAGGAGGTCGGCCGCCGCCTCCTCGAGGTCCCGGTCGACCAGGTCACGCCGACGCCTGTCCATCCCGTCCACTCCTCGCTCCGATCACCTCTCGTCTACCCCCGGGAGGCCGGGGCGTACGCATGACGGGTCTTTGCGAGGATGAATGAAGGCCGTACGACGGGGGCAGGTGAGCGGTCATGCGTGATCCGCGGGCCGGGGGGACCGGCGGACAACGGAGAGGACACGTGGGAGGAGACGCGGACGTGGTGGCGGACAGATCCGGAGCGCGGGACGCGAGGGGCGCCTCGCCCGAGCCGCTGACGCCGGAACCGGACGACGGGGGCCTGGACGAGATGATCGGCGGAGTGTCCGACATCGAGACGCCGGCCGCCGAGACGCCGCCGGCGACGGGCGACGAGTCGGCGATGCCCGAACCCGAGCCCGACATCGGCCCGACCTCCTGAGCCGGGCCGGCTCCTCGCGGACGGGACGGCCGCCTAGGCGGACGCGGTCGCAGGGCTCACCCGCAGGATCAGGAGTGCGAGCGCTCCGCAGGTGAGACCGGCCACGGAGAGCGCCGGCCATCCGGCATACGAGGACAGTCGGGTGGCCGCCGCGCTTCCGAGCGCTCCGGCGATGACGTTCGACCCCATGTACGCGGTGGTGACCCGCCCGGCGACGGCCGAGCAGGCCGAAGAGTCCGATGATCGCGTCGGTGTAGCCGTAGGCCGGCCCGGACAGCAGCAGGGTCAGGCCCGTCCACAGCAGGTTGAAGGCGGCGAACCCCAGGGCGCCCAGGAGCATGTGCCGCTGCACCAGGCCGAGCTCGGCGGCGGCTCGGCACCCCGTTCGCACTCGCCCACGAGCACGCGCTCACCCTCCGCCCAGCGGCACTACCAGGCGCTCGTCGACAACTTCAACGGCCCGGCGTACGCCCTCGACCACCGCCGGGACCTGATCGCCTGGAACCGGCTCGCCGCGGCCCTGCACGTCGACTTCGCCACGGTGCCGAGCCGTGATCGGAACATGATCTGGCTGATCCTCACCGATCCGGACATGCGCGATCTCTACTGGCGCGGAAGCTGGACGACCTCATCAGAAAGCCCTGACCGCACTCACGCGGCTCCGCCCCGCCCGGGGCGAGCCGTCACGCGCCGAGCAGTTCCACCGTGCCTCGGGCGCCGTCCACTCTGATCCTGTCACCGTCGCGCACCCGCATCGTGGCGTTGCCGGTGCCCACGACGGCGGGGATGCCCAGCTCGCGGGCCACGATGGAGGCGTGCGACAGCGGCGCCCCGACGTCGGTGACCACGGCCGCCGCGCGCGGGAACAGCGGTGTCCAGCCCACGTTGGTGAGTGTGGTGACCAGGATCTCGCCGGGCTGGAGCCGATCGCCGTCCTCGGGCCGGGCGATCACCCTGGCGACTCCCTCGACCACGCCGGGCGCGCCGGGGAAGCCGGTCACGGTGTCCAGGGCCGGCAGTACGGTGCCGCGGGCGTCGTAGACGTCGGCGCGCCTGCCGGGGTCGGCCGCCCAGCGAACCGGGTCGAACCGGCCCACGATGAGCGTCGGGTACGGCGGGAGCGCCGCATACATCTCGTACGTCGCACGCCGGACGGGCACCCGCTCCAGCGGGGTGGCGTCGCCGCGGAGCACGGCGAGCAGTTCGTCCAGGTAGAGGTGGAACAGGTCGTCGCCGTGGCCGGTCAGCTCGCCGGCCCGCAGGACGAAGGCTCGCAGCACCCAGAACGCGCGGATGACCTCCGACCTGGTGGCCTCGCGGTCGCGCACCACCCCGGCCCAGCGCTCGACCCTGGCCCGCATCGCGGTCTCCCGGCGGGGATGGCGCCGGGCGAACCGCGCCCACGCCTCCTCCCTGGCCTTGCGCTGCCGGGCCAGCAGGCCGTCCGCGCCGGCCCGCATGTCCTGCAGCGCCGCGAGCTGTGCGTCGATCCAGGCGGGGTCCTCCCCGGGGCGTGGGGCGGACACCTCGAACTCGTGCGGGCCCCGGTGGCCGTAGAGCCTGACGAAGGTCTCCCTGGTGATCTCGCCTGTGGCCAGCCGGTTCAGTCCCGTGATCAGGCCGAGACTGGCCAGCTCGCCCTCGCCGCTCGCGCCTGTCAGCATGGCTTCCGCGTCGGTCTCGCCCACCATCTTGCGCAGCCTGTCGCGGGTGAGGACGAGCATGCTGCCCCCCTGCCGCCCCGCGGCCTCCAGCATGCGGCAGGCCGTGACGAAATGCGGCTCGACGGCCCGCGACCACAGGTCGGCCAGTTCCGGCGCCGACGACGTGGACCGGATCGCGGCGCGCAGCTCCTCGCACCGCTCCAGCGAGGTGGCCAGGAAGGCGCGCATGCCTCTGAGGTTCGTCCTGACCTTGCGCTGGATGCGGACGGCTATGGGCAGCACCAACGTGATGATCCGCAGGCGGGACATCTCGAGAGGCGGCACCTCCAGGCCTGGCGGCAGCCTGCCGAAGACCTGTTCGATCGCGCCGAGCCTGCTCCGCATGCCCAAGGCACGGGCCACGGAGACCGCGATGCTCAGGTTCATGTAGAAACGGCCGCCGATGTTGCCGACCAGATCGAACCCGGGCACCGTGGCCGCCGACATGGCCTCGTCGATGAACAGGCGGACGAACGACCAGGTGATGGGCGTCATGACGTCCGGAATGGCTTCCCCGAGGTTGCCGGACGTCCACAGGTAGTCGCCCTTCAGGCTGTCGTTCCACTCTTCCACCCTGGGCCCGGAAGCGGTGATCGGGCGGGCCTGGACGAGGGCGAACGTGCCGGCGCTCCTCGTCCACTCCACGTCCATCGGCGTGCCGTACAGCCCCTGGACGCGCGCTCCCAGGTCGGCCAGCGCCAGGGCCTGCGCCCCGGTGAGGACGGGAATCCGGCGCATGTCCTCGGGGACCGGCTCCTCGCGGGTGCCGCCGGGGGTGCGGACGGTCATGACGGTCTTGTCCCCGGTCCGCTCCTCGACGACCGCGCCGCCGGAGACGACGACCGTGTCGGGGATGACCTGGCCGCCGACCACGGCCTCGCCGAGGCCCCACGACGCATTGATCACGGTCCTGTCGCGGGCGCCGGTGACGGGGTCGGCGGTGAACATGACGCCCGCCGCGTCGGCGTCCACGAGCTCCTGGACCACGACGGCCAGAGCGACGTCGTCGTGCGGCACGCCGTTCTGTTCCCGGTAGGCGATGGCGCGGGCGTTCCAGAGGGAGGCCCAGCAGCGCTTGACCGCGTCCAGCAGCCCGTCGGCTGTGACGTTGAGGAACGTGTCCTGCTGCCCGGCGAACGACATGCCGGGGAGGTCCTCGGCGGTGGCGGACGAGCGCACGGCCACCGGGACGTCGTCGCCCAGCGCGGCGTACGCGGCGCGGATCTCGGCGGCGATCGGGCCGGGAACCTCGCGCCCGGCGAACAGGGCCGCGATCCGCTCGGCGTCGCCCGCCGCCGCGGCGGCCAGTGTCTCCTCGCGTAAGTCCGCCACGAAGGCCCGGTAGGCCTCGGTGGTGACGTGGAAGCCACCGGGGACGGGCAGCCCCGCCCTTGCGAGGGCGGCCAGAGAAGCGCCCTTCCCGCCCACCGTGGCGAGGTCGGCGCCGGCATCGTCCAAGGGGATGACAGCCCTCATGTCACACGCTCCTCGAAGAGCCCAGGGAGTCCGCCAGCTTCCGGCGGGCGCCGTCCACGATCGTGTCGAGATAGTCGAGGGTGGCCCGTTCCACGGCGCGCACGGCGTCCTCCGGCAGCTCCCGTCCGGTGCCGATGGCGTGTTCGACCATGTCGGCGAGCAGCGCGGCGAGCCGCTCCTCCGGGGGAGGCCCGCCGGGGAGCAGCCACGGCACGGTGAGGAACCCGTACATGATCGAGCCGATCACCAGGACGTGGTCGCCCGACAGGTCCCTGGCCGCGCCCACCCGCGTGAGCGTGCTGTAGTAGGCGTCGAACGCCTCGCCGAGATTCACCGCGCCGGGGCTGTGCCGCTTCTGCCTGACGAGCTTGCCGAGCACCTCCGAGTCGCCGACCAGCGCCGCCTTGAGCAGCGGCCGGCGCAGCAGGCCCGCGGCGATCCCGGCGAACAGTTCGCGCGGTGTGGCGGGACCGCTCCGCCGCACCTCCTCGATCATGCGCGCCCGCTCTCTGCGCAGCAGCGCGGCGAAGAGCGCGTCGCGAGTCCTCCAGTGCAGGTAGATCGTGCCCTTGGCGACACCGGCCTCCCGGGCGACGTCGTCGATCGTCGTCTTGTCGTAGCCCCAGCGGCCGATCAGTTCGGCGGCGGAGTCGAGGATGCGGTGCGCCCGCTCCACCTGGCGCGCCGGATCCTGCGGAGGCCGTCCCACCCTGCTCATCCGCCACCCCGGTCATCTGTCCACTTTGATTGTTTGACTGGAAGAAACTATACGGTCACCAAATTGAGCGCAAGGGCGTCGCGGGTATGACCGGGTCGGCCGGCCGATGTCAGGAGGCGGCCGGGCCCGCGGCGCTGACCCCGGAGCTCCCGGTGTAGCCGAGCCGGCGGGTGGCATAGGCGCGGATGGCGCTCGCCAGCCAGGGGGGAAGGAGCGGGTCGATATCCTCGATCATGGCCCGCTGACCGGGGTTGCCGGTCACGACGTCCGCGAGCGCGTGGTAGGCGGCCGCGTCGGCGGGCCACAGCAGCCGGATGCCCTGGTAGTGCTCGGTCATGAGGTCCAGGACCGCGACGCTGTCTGGGGCCAGGCCATCCGAACGCGCTTCGGACAGCCGCCGGAGCAGCCGCCGGCCGTGCGCCGCCGCCTGCTCGTGCTCCTGGCGGGTCCACCGGCCGGTCACCGCGTCCGCCTCGGCGAAGTGCTCCCCGACGCGGGTCCCGTACCGGGCCTCCAGGTCCCGCCGGAGCTCGCCGCGCCGGGCCGCGAGGCCGGTGAAGAACTCCTCCTCGCTGAGGTGCGTCCCACCGGTGAGGTCGGCGATGGTGCGGTCGACGGTCCGGATGATCTCGTCGAGGCGGTCGCGGTGAGCCACGAGATCGTCGCGGTGCCGTCGCAACGCGGCGACGTCGTCCCCGTCGCCGTCGAGGAGCCGGGTGATCTGGGCGAGCGGCACGCCGAGCTCTCGGAGGAACAGGATCCGCTGCAGGCGCAGCAGCTCCCGGCGCCCGTACCAGCGGTAGCCGTTACCCGCGGTGCGGGCGGGGCGCAGCAGCCCGATGTCGTCATAGTGCCTGAGCGTGCGCGGGGTGAGGCCGGACATGCGGGCCACCTCGCTGATCGAGTGCTCCACGTCCGCAGCCTAATCACTGGACCCTCTCGTTACGTCAACTTCTAGCGTCGGCGGCATGAGCACGCATCAGCCCTTCACCATCACCGGTGTCCGTGTCTTCGGCGGCCGCGGCCTGATCCCCGGTGTGACGCACGTCCGCGTCCGCGACGGCCGTATCGCCGCCGTGGGAGACGAGTCCGTGACGCGGCCGGGCGACGCGGTCGTCGACGGCTCCGGCGGGACCCTCCTGCCCGGCCTCGTCGACGCGCACGTCCACCTGCTCCCGGGGTGCACGCAGCTGGCGGCCGTATTCGGCGTGACGACGGTCGTCGACATGTTCAGCAAGCCAGAGACCATCGATCCCGAGCGTGCCGCGGTCGCCGCCTCGGAGCGCGGCCGGGGACCCGTCCTCGCCGACATGCGCACATCGAGCGTGGGTGCGACCGCTCCGGGCGGGCACCCGACGATCGCGTACGCGCCCTTCCCCTACGTGACCGGACCGCTGGACGCGGCGTCCTTCGTCGCCGGGAGGGTCGCCGAGGGGGCGACGCACATCAAGGTGATCTACGATGACGGTTCGGGTGCGATGCTCGACATTCCCGCGCTCGACGTCCGGACGATCGAGGCGCTCGTGGCCGCCGCCCACGAGCGCGGACTGCCGGTGGTGGCGCACGCCTCGTCGGCGGCAGGGGCCGTGACCGTGGCCCGGTGCGGCGTCGACGTCCTGGCTCACGCGCCCTTCGACCGCATGACGGATCGCCAGATCAGCGACGTGGCCCGGTGCGGCGTGGCCGTCATCGCGACGCTGAGCATCATCGACGGCTTTCCGGATGAGGACGGCGTCATGCCACTGCTCGCTCAGCCGCACCTGGCGGGGCGGCTGAGCGCTCGGTGGCGGCGGGTGATCGAGCGCCAGGGCAGGCGGTGGATGCCGCCCGCGCCGCCGGACGGCGCCGCCCAGCGATACAACACCGTGGCGTTCCTGGAGTCGGGCCTGCGCGTGCTCGCCGGCACCGACGCGCCCAACCCCGGCCTCGTGTTCGGCGCGAGCCTGCACCGGGAACTGCAGCACATGGTCGCCGCCGGATTCACCCCGGGTGAGGCGCTGACCGCCGCGACGGCGGCGCCTGCCGAGGTCTTCGGCATGGCCGATCGCGGTGAGATCGCCGTGGGGCGCCGTGCCGACCTCGTCCTCGTCGGCGGCGACCCGACGGCCGACATCACGGCGACGCAGCGGATCCGGGACGTGTGGGTGCTCGGCCGGCGCGTCGATCCTCGCGCCTACGCCGGCGGTGAGGCCGAACGTGAAGGCGTACGCTGGCAGCGGGATTCGGCGGAGAAGATCGTCAAGGCGATCGGGGAGAGCCGGCCCGCCTTCCCCGCGCCGCACGAGGTGCGGCGCGATGACGGGGAACTGCTGGGCCAGGTGGTGCCGACGGCCGGAGGCTGGCAGGCTGTGACGATCTTCGGCGTGCCGCTCGGCGGCGCGGGAGACCAGGGCGACGCCGTCCGCACCCTGCATGCCCGGGGCCTTGCCTGTCTGTCGGAGCCCTGGTGGGCCCGCGTGGGTGACGACCCCGCCTGGCGGGAGGCCAGGATCGTCGAGGCCGCCCCAGACCGTGTCCGGCTGCGCTGGAGCGACTCGATGGCCGATCAGCCGCCGTCCGGCCGATGGTTCGACCTCGACGACCTGGACCTGTCACTCGAACGGCCCGTCGGGTGACGTCGCCCGGAGTCAGCCGGCCGTGGGCTTGATCCAGTCGAAGGCGCGCTCGACCGCCCGCCGCCAGTTGTCGTACTCGTCCTCGCGCCGTTTCGGGTCCATCGCCGGCGTCCACTGGGCGGCCCGGTGCCAGTTGCGCCGCAGGCCCTCCAGGTCGGGCCAGTAGCCGACGGCGAGCCCGGCGGCGTAGGCCGCGCCGAGGGAGACGGTCTCTGCGACCATGGGCCGGACCACCGGAACGTCCAGCACGTCGGCGATGAACTGCATGAGCAGGTTGTCGGAAGTCATGCCGCCGTCGACCTTGAGAGTGGTGAGCGCGATGCCCGCGTCGGCGTTCATGGCGTCCACCACCTCGCGGGTCTGCCAGCCCGTGGCCTCCAGCACGGCGCGGGCGAGATGGCCCTTGGTGATGTACGAGGTGAGCCCGACGATGACCCCGCGCGCCTCGCTGCGCCAGTGGGGCGCGAACAGCCCGGAGAACGCCGGGACGATGTAGCAGCCGCCGTTGTCGTCGACCGTGCGGGCCAGGGTCTCGATCTCCGGGGCGGTGCTGATGATCCCCAGCCGGTCCCTGAACCACTGCACGAGCGCGCCGGTGATCGCGATGGAGCCCTCCAGGGCGTACACCGCGGGCTGGTCGCCGATCTGGTAGCCGACCGTCGTGAGCAGGCCGTGGGTGGAGGCGACCGGCTCGGTGCCGGTGTTGAGCAGCAGGAAGGCGCCCGTGCCGTAGGTGCACTTGGCCTCGCCGCGGTGGAAGCAGGTCTGCCCGAACAGCGCGGCCTGCTGGTCGCCGAGCGCGGCGGAGATCCGCACGCCGGGCAGCACCCGCCGCGCCACGCCGTACGTCTCGCTGGACGGGCGGATCTCCGGCAGCATCGCGCGGGGGATGCCGAAGAAGCCGAGCAGCACCGGGTCCCAGTCGAGGTCGCGCAGGTTCATCAGCAGCGTGCGGCTGGCGTTGGTCACGTCGGTGACGTGGACGCCGCCGTCCGGGCCGCCGGTGAGGTTCCAGATGAGCCAGCTCTCCATCGTGCCGAACAGGACCTCGCCGCGCTCGGCCCGCTCGCGCAGCCCGTCGGTGTCGTCCAGCAGCCAGCGGACGGTGGGGGCGGAGAAGTACGTGGCCAGGGGCAGGCCGCAGCGCTCCCGCACCACGTGCGCGTCGGGGCGGCGGGACAGCTCGTCCACCAGGGTGTCGGTCCGGGTGTCCTGCCAGACGACGGCGGGGGTGACCGGCACGCCCGTGCGGCGGTCCCACAGGACGGTCGTCTCCCGCTGGTTGGCGATGCCGACGGCGGCGACCTCGCCCGGCCCGATGCCCGCCTGCGCGAGCGCCTCCGGGCCGATCCGCTCCAGGTTGCGCCAGATCTCGACGGCGTCGTGCTCCACCCACCCGGGACGCGGGAAGTGCTGCTTGTGCTCCCGCTGCGTCACCGACACCAGACGGCCGCGCTGGTCGAACAGGATGCACCGGGTCGAGGTGGTGCCTTGGTCGATGGACATCACATAACGCTGGGTCACGGCGGGCCTACCTTCGGGCGGCGGATGCGGTGTGAGGGGTGGGAGGATCACCAGCGGGAGGCGCCGAGGTCGCGGGAGACGGCCCGCGCCGCGTCGCGCACATAACCCACCAGGTCGGGGCGGGGACGCCCGCCGGAGTCGCAGATCCGCTCGGTGGCGCCGGAGATGCCCATCGCGCCCACCACGAGTCCCCCGTACCCCCTGATGGGGGCGGCCACCCCCGCCTCGCCCATACCGGCCTCGTCGACGTCCGACGCCCAGCCGTGCTCGCGCACGGTCGCGAGCATGCGCGACATCTCCCTGTGCGTCCGCACCGTGCGGCGGGTGAACTGCTCCAGCTCCCCGTCCTTTACGGCGTCCTGTTGTGCGGCGGCCGCGTTGGCGTCGTAGGCGAGCAGCACCTTGCCGATCGCCGTGGCGTGCATGGGCAGGAGCATGCCGACGTCGAGCGTCTGCAGGCTGTCGTCGGGCCGGAAGACGTGGTGGACGACCAGGACCTTGCCCTGGAGGTGGGTGCCGATCCGCACCGCCTCGCCGCTGCGCGCGGCCAGAGCGTCGGCCCAGTTGATCGCCCGCGAGCGGAGCTCGTTCACGTCGAGGTAGCTGGTGCCCAGGTGCAGCAGCGCCGCGCCGAGCTGGTATTTGCCCGTCGCCTCGTCCTGCTCGACGAATCCGACGAGCTGGAGGGTGCGCAGGATGCCGTGCGCCGTGCCGCGGGCCAGCCCCAGGGAATTCGCGATCTCGGAGAGGCCGAGCCGCCCCGATCCCTGGGCGAGCAGCCGCAGGATCGCGGCGGCGCGCTCGATGGACTGGACCGGACCTGGCACGCCCCGGATCCTAGCCACGTCGGACGGTGTTCGACAATGCCGACACCTGGCCGGGACCGATGCGTTGAGCTGGTGAAAGATCTTTGGTAACAGGACGGGTTCGCGCGAAATGTGATTGTTCGCGTCATACCCGGGGAGCGTAGTACGACGTTCTGAATGTGACCAGTGTTCGACAATGCCGACGATCATTCGTTGACGCTCCCTTGGGCGCCGTTTAGCGTCCGGACAACCGGCAGCGCTCACACCGAGCACTTCGGAGATGTGACGGGCGTGGTCAAGGAGGAGACAGATGGCGGAAGGGCGAAGCGACCGGCGGCTACTCGGCGAGTTGGCGGCGGAGTTCGCGGGCACGGCGATCCTCATCCTGTTCGGCGTCGGTGTGGTCGCCCAGGTGGCGGCGGGCGGCATCGGCGACCACGACAGCATCGCGTGGGCGTGGGGGCTGGGGGTGACCCTCGGCGTCTACACGGCCGCCCGCATCAGCGGCGCCCACCTCAACCCGGCCGTCACGGTCGCCCTCGCCGTCTTCAAGGGCTTCTCCTGGCGGAAGGTCCTGCCGTACGCGCTGGCGCAGACCGCGGGCGCCTTCGTGGCGGCGCTGCTCGTCCGGTGGAACTACGCCGAGGTCCTGGCCAAGGTGGACCCCGGGCACACGATCAAGACGCAGGGGGTCTTCTCCACCCTTCCCGGCAACGGCGCGCTGCCGGTCACCCAGTGGGGAGCGCTCCGTGACCAGATCATCGGCACGGCGATCCTGCTGTTCCTGATCTTCGCGATCTCCGACGAGCGAAACTCGGCGCCGCTCGCCAACCTCGCGCCGGTCATCGTCGGCCTGCTCGTGGTCGCGATCGGCATGGCGTGGGGGACCGACGCCGGCTACGCCATCAACCCCGCCCGCGACTTCGGCCCGCGCCTCGCCTCGTTCTTCACGGGGTACGGCTCGGCGTTCCGCGACCAGTACGGTGGGCTCTACTTCTGGGTGCCGATCATCGGCCCGCTGGTCGGCGGCGTCATCGGCGCCGGGCTCTACCAGCTCCTGGTCGCCCGCTTCCTGCCGCGTACGGACGCGCCCGAGCCCGGCCGCACGCCGGAGCCCGCCGCGCAGGCCGGCTGATCACCCCCCAGGCCGAGACCAGCAACGTCCACCTCATCCGAACGAGAGGCGCAACGAGAATGGCTGACTACGTCGGCGCGGTCGACCAGGGGACGACCAGCACCCGCTTCATGATCTTCGATCACGGGGGCAACGAGGTCGCCCGCCACCAGCTGGAACACCAGCAGATCCTGCCGCAGGCGGGCTGGGTCGAGCACAACCCGACCGAGATCTGGGAGCGCACCCGGGCGGTCGTCGAGACCGCGATGCGGACCGCGGGCCTGCAGGCCTCCGACCTCGCGGCGCTCGGCATCACCAACCAGCGCGAGACCGCCGTCGTCTGGGACCGGCGCACCGGCCGGCCGTACTACAACGCCATCGTCTGGCAGGACACCCGCACCGACCGCATCGCCTCGGCGCTGGAGCGGGAGGGCAAGGGCGAGGTGATCCGGCGCAAGGCCGGGCTGCCGCCCGCCACCTACTTCTCGGGCGGCAAGATCCAGTGGATCCTGGAGAACGTCCCCGGCGTGCGCGAGGCCGCCGAGCGCGGCGACGCGATCTTCGGCAACACCGACACCTGGCTGCTGTGGAACCTGACGGGCGGCGTCGACGGCGGCGTCCACGTCACCGACCCCACCAACGCCAGCCGCACGATGCTGATGAACCTGGAGACGCTCGACTGGGACGACGAGCTGCTGTCGTTCTTCGGCGTGCCCCGCCAGATGCTCCCCGAGATCCGGCCCTCCTCCAACCCCGACCTGTACGGCGTGACCCGCGCCGGCGGCCCGCTCGGCGGCGAGGTCCCTCTCTCGGGCGACCTCGGCGACCAGCAGGCCGCGACCGTCGGCCAGGTGTGCTTCGAGCCGGGCACGGCCAAGAACACCTACGGCACCGGCAACTTCCTGCTGCTCAACACCGGCACCGAGCTCGTGCGCTCCCAGCACGGCCTGCTCACCACGGTCTGCTACCAGTTCGGCTCGGCCAAGCCCGTGTACGCCCTGGAGGGGTCGATCGCGGTCACCGGCTCGGCCGTGCAGTGGCTGCGCGACCAGCTCGGCATCATCTCCGGGGCGTCGCAGAGCGAGGCGCTCGCCCGGCAGGTCGAGGACAACGGCGGCGTCTACTTCGTGCCCGCGTTCTCCGGCCTGTTCGCGCCCTACTGGAGGTCCGACGCCCGCGGCGCCATCGTCGGCCTGTCCCGCTACAACACCAACGCCCACCTGGCCCGCGCCACGCTCGAATCGATCTGCTATCAGACCAAGGACGTGGTCGGCGCGATGGAGCAGGACTCCGGCGTCGTCCTCGACGTACTGAGGGTGGACGGCGGCGTGACGGCCAACGAGCTGTGCATGCAGCTCCAGGCCGACATCCTCGGCGTCCCGGTGTCGCGCCCGGTGGTCGCCGAGACCACCGCCCTCGGCGCCGCGTACGCGGCCGGGCTGGCCGTCGGCTTCTGGAAGTCCACCGACGACCTCAAGCGCAACTGGCACGAGGACCGCCGCTGGGAGCCCACCTGGAACGACGAGCAGCGCGAGCGCGGCTACGCCGGATGGCGCAAGGCCGTCCAGCGGACGCTCGACTGGGTCGACGTCGACTGACCTGCCTGAACAACGAGGGAGTCAACACCGATATGTCTGTACCCATGGGTCCCCGCGCTCGGGAGGCGGCGCTGCGGAGGCTGGCCGAGGACGAGTTCGACGTCCTGGTCGTCGGCGGCGGGGTGGTCGGCGCCGGCGTCGCGCTCGACGCGGTCTCGCGAGGCCTGTCCGTCGCGCTGGTGGAGGCCCGTGATCTCGCGGCCGGCACCTCGAGCCGGTCGAGCAAGCTGATCCACGGCGGGCTGCGCTACCTGGAGCAGCTCGACTTCCGGCTGGTGCGGGAGGCGCTCAGGGAACGGGGCCTGCTGGTGACCCGGCTGGCCCCGCACCTGGTCCGGCCGGTGCCGTTCCTGTTCCCGCTGCGTCACCGGGTGTGGGAGCGCGGGTACGTCGGCGCGGGCGTGCTGCTGTACGACACGCTCGGCGGCGCCCGCGCGCTGCCGCGGCACCGCCAGCTCAGCCACAGCCGGGCCCTGCGCGAGGCCCCCGGCCTGCGCAGCGACGCGCTCGTCGGGGCGATCCAGTACTACGACGCCCAGGTCGACGACGCCCGCTTCACGATGACGGTGGCCCGCACGGCCATGCAGTACGGCGCCTGCGTCACCACCCGCACCAAGGTCACCGGTTTCCTCCGTGACGGCGGCCGGGTCACCGGCGCGGTGGTGCGCGATCTGGAGGGCGGCGCCGAACTGCGCGTCCGGGCCCGCCAGGTGATCAACGCCACGGGCGTGTGGACCGACGAGATCCAGCGGCTCGCGGGGGCGTCGCCGGGCTCGCGGGGGTCGGTGACCGTCCAGGCGTCCAAGGGCGTGCACCTCGTCGTGCCGCGGGAGCGGATCCGCCTCGACACCGGGCTGATCCTGCGCACCGAGAAGAGCGTGCTGTTCGTGATCCCCTGGGGTCCGCACTGGATCGTCGGCACCACCGACACGCCCTGGGACCTGGACAAGGTCGAGCCGGCCCCCACGCGGGCCGACATCGACTACATCCTGGAGCACGTCAACGCCGTGCTCCGGACGCCGCTCACCCACGACGACATCGAGGGCGTCTACGCGGGCCTGCGCCCGCTGCTGGGCGGGTCGGGATCGTCGTCGGAGACCGTGAAGCTCTCCAGGGAGCACGCGGTCATCCGGCCCGAGCCCGGCCTGGTCATCGTCGCGGGCGGCAAGTACACCACCTACCGCGTGATGGCCAAGGACGCCGTCGACGTCGCGGTGGCCGGTCTCGGCCAGAACGTGCCCGCGTCGGTCACCGACCGCGTCCCCGTCCTCGGGGCCGCCGGGTTCGAGGCGCTGCGCAACAACAAGCGTCGCCTCGCCGGGCGCGCGGGGCTGCCCGTCGCGCGCGTCGAGCACCTGCTCGGCCGGTACGGCTCCTGCGTCGAGGAGGTGCTCGCGCTGATCGAGGCCGACCCCGGCCTGGGGGAGCCGATCCCCGGCGCGGAGGGCTACCTCAAGGCCGAGGCCGTGTACGCGGCCACGCACGAGGGGGCGCTGCACCTGGAGGACGTCCTGGTCCGCCGCACCCGCGTCTTCATCGAGGAGCGGGACCACGGGCTCGCGGCGGCCCCCGAGGTCGCCGCGCTGATCGCGCCCGTCCTCGGCTGGGACGACGACCGGGTGCGCGCGGAGATCGACGCCTACCGGTCCGGCGTGGAGGCCGACCTCGCCGCGCAGCGTGAGATCGACGACGCCGCCGCGAACGCCGTACGGCTCGCGGCGGCCGCTGCCCCGGCGGGCCAAGTGGGCAACGTGGGCAAGGTGGCCTAGGCTCCGGCGCCCGTACGGGCATGGCCGCCTCCGGGTCACCGGAGGCGGCCACCGGGGTCCCGAGCGGGCGTTCCGCGACGCTAGCTCGCCGTCCGGGACAGCACCTCGAGGAGGCGTTCGGGCGTGTCCGCCACGGCGATGAGGCCGGGATCGGCGAATTCGGACGCCTCGCCGAACCCCCACGTCACGGCGATGCACGGCACACGGCACGCGGCCGCGCCGGCGACGTCCTCCATGCGGTCGCCGATCATGACGGTCGCCTCGGGCGGGGCGCCGAGCACGTCGAGGGCGTGGCGGATGACATCCGCCTTGTGCCGCCGCGACCCGTCGAGCGTCGCCCCGGCCACGTACGCGAAGTAGCCGTCGAGCCCGAAGTGCACCAGGATCTTCTCCGCGTAGACGGCCGGTTTCGACGTCGCCACCGCCAGGGTCCAGCCGTCGGCGACGAGAGCCTCGAGCACGGCGGGGATTCCCGGGATGACCTCGTTCTCGTACATTCCGCCGGTGGTGTAGCGCTCGCGGTACGCGAGCACCGCGTCGCCGAGACGCTCCGGCGGCACGCCGAGCAGGAGGAAGCCGTCCTGAAGGGGAGGGCCGATCATGGCGCGGAGCCGCCCGTGTTCCACCTCCGGCATCCCGACCGCGGAAAGGGCGTGCCGCATCGAGGCGACGATGCCGGTCTCGGGGTCGGTCAGCGTGCCGTCGAGGTCGAAAAGGCAGTATCGGGTCACGTACGGCTGTCCGTTCGTCTTCGGTGTTCAGGCGAGTACGGCGTCGAGCAGCAGGGAGCCGGCGCCGAGCAGGGCGGCGTCGGGGCCCGAGCGGGTGGTGGAGATCTCCAGGTCGCGGGTGGCGAGCGGCAGACATCGCTCGTACACCGCCGCGCGGATCGACGCGATCAGCGGCTCGGCCGGCGACAGGCTGCCCCCGACCACGATCGCGTCGGGGTTGATGAAGTTGACCAGCACGGTCAGCACCTCGCCGATGAGCCGTCCGGCGTTGCGCACCAGGGCGGTGGCCTCGGGCACCCCGTCCTCGACCAGCGCGACGACGTCGGCGGGCCGCCGCACCTCGATGCCCTGCTCGTTGAGCACACTCATGAGGGCCGCGCCGCTGGCGTAGGCCTCCAGGCAGTCGTCGTGCCCGCAGGAGCAGGTGACCGACGAGTCGCTCCTGACCCGCACATGGCTGATGTCTCCGGCCGCGCCCCGCCCCCGGTGGAGCGCGCCGTTCACCATCACGCCGCAGCCGATGCCGCTGCCGGCCTTGAGCACCATCAGCGTCTCGCACTTCGGCCACGACCTGGCCTCACCGGCCGCCATGAGGTTGGCGTCGTTCTCCACCAGCACCGGCAGGTCGAAGTGCGCGCCGAGGCGTTCCGCGACGGGGAAGTTGTTCCAGCCGGGCATGCGCGAGGGCGCGACGACCCGGCCGGTCGCCGGGTCCACAGGACCGGGGATGCCCGTGCCGACCCCGCGCAGCGGGACTCCGGGCGGGCCGTGCGCGGCCAGCAGGTCCTCGAACGCCGCCGCCATCCAGTCGATGGTCGCCTCGGGGCCGTCCGCGATCTCGCAGGGGCGCTCCTCGACCACCAGCGGGGTGCCGCTGAGGTCGAGGAGGCCGAGGCGCGCGTGGTGGGCGCCCAGGTCGGCGACCGCGAGCAGTCCCGCGCTGGGGCTGAGCCGCAGCCGGCGGGGTCGCCGGCCGCCGCGCGAGGTGCCCGCGCCCTCCTCCACCAGCAGCCCGCTGCCGATCAGCTCTTCGACGCGCAGCGAGACGCTGGAGGCCGCCAGGCCGGACAGGCGGGCGAGTTCCGCCCGCGACTCGGCGTGGCCGGCGGCGACGAGGCGCAGGAGGTCGCCCTGCGCCCCCCGCACCGGCAACCTCTCTTTGCCTGGCATGGAGGAAGGAATACCACGACTTGACTTTATGCGCCAACGCGTTGACTTCGCCCAGAATCATCCATTACGGTCCGCCATATCTTCGATTTCGAAGGAAGATGGCGATGATTCGGGTACGAGGCCTCAACAAGTGGTTCGGTGAGCACCACGTGCTGCACGACGTCGACCTCGACGTGGCGCGCGGCGAGGTCGTGGTGGTGATCGGCCCCTCGGGGTCCGGCAAGTCGACGCTGTGCCGGTGCCTCAACCGGCTGGAAGCGGCGGACTCGGGCGAGATCCTCGTCGACGGAGAGCCCGTGCCCGCGGAGGGCCGCGCGCTGGCCCGGCTGCGGGCCGACGTGGGGATGGTCTTCCAGAGCTTCAACCTCTTCCAGCACAAGACCGTGCTGGAGAACGTGATGCTCGCGCCGATGAAGGTGCGCGGCGTGAGCCGCGCCGAGGCCGAGCGGACCGCCCACGAGCTGCTGGCCCGGGTCGGCATCGCCGAGCAGGCCGGCAAGCAGCCCGCGCGGCTGTCGGGCGGCCAGCAGCAGCGCGCCGCCATCGCCCGCGCGCTCGCCATGCGGCCCAAGGTCATGCTCTTCGACGAGCCCACCTCGGCGCTCGACCCGGAGATGGTCGGCGAGGTCCTCGACGTGATGACGGGCCTGGCCGCCGACGGCATGACCATGGTCGTCGTCACCCACGAGATGGGGTTCGCGCGCCGCGCGGCCGACCGCGTGGTGTTCATGGACGGCGGCCGGATCGTCGAGACGGGAGAGCCGAACGCCTTCTTCGACTCCCCCCGGACCGATCGGGCCAGGGACTTCCTGGCCAAGGTACTCACGCACTGATCGCAAAGGACGGTGGACCCCGATGGTGTCCATTAAGCGGGTGGCCGCTGTCGCCGCTGTGGCGATGGCCGGCCTGACGGCCTGTGCCGGGACGGACTCGGCCGGCTCGGCCGTGCCGGGCGCGGGCGCGAGCGACGGCGGCGGCGGTGGCGTGCTCGCCAAGGCGCCGGTGGCCGCCGCCGCGGACATCCTGCCCGGCTCGACGATGGAGAAGATCAAGCAGCGCGGCGAACTGATCGTCGGGGGCTCGCTCGACGCGCCGCTGCTGTCCCAGCAGAACCCGGCCACCGGCGAGGTGGAGGGCTTCGACGCCGACCTCGGCAAGGCGCTGGCCAAGTACATCATCGGGCAGCCGAAGGTGAAGATCGTCAACTCGGCGTCGGAGACCCGCGAGGCGCTGCTGAGCAACGGCACCGTGGACGTGGTCTTCCAGACCTACACGATCACGCCGGAGCGGGCCCAGCAGGTCGCCTTCGCCGGTCCCTACTACTCCTCGGGCCTGTCCATCGCGGTGAAGAAGGGCACGACGGGGATCTCCTCGCCGCAGGACCTGAACGGCAAGACCGTCATCGCCGGGGCCAACACTCCCGCCATCCCCGCGATCAAGAAGCTCGCGCCGCAGGCGAAGATCATCACCTTCGGCGGCGACCCCGAGTGCGTCCAGGCGCTCAAGCAGGACCGCGGCGTCGCCTACGTGCAGGACGAGACGCTGCTGGTCGCCGACGCCAAGAAGGACCCCGAACTGCAGGTCGTGACCAAGCCGTTCACCCAGGACCCGTACGGCATCGGCCTCAAGCACGGCGACGACCAGTTCAAGTCGTTCGTCAACGACTGGCTGAAGAAGATCCAGGCGAACGGCGTCTGGCAGGACATCTGGAAGAACTCCCTCGGCACGGTCGTGCAGGGCGAGGCCCCCACGCCGCCCGAGATCGGGTCGGTGCCGGGTTCCTGATGTCGGCGCTGTTTGATCACCTGCCCGAGTTCTGGCAGGGGCTGGTCGTGACCCTCCAGATGACCGCGGCGTCGTTCGCCGGCGCCGCGGTCGTGGGGCTCGTGATCGTGGCGATGCGGGTCGGGCCGGTCCCGGTCCTGCGCGCGGTCGCGACCGTCTACGTCGAGACCCTGCAGAACCTCCCGCTGCTCGTGCTGCTCGTGCTCGCGGTCTTCGGCCTGCCCGAGATCGGGCTCAAGGCCGGCCTGACCACCACGGCCGTCGTGGTGATCGCGCTGTACGAGGGCGCCTACATCGCCGAGGCCCTCCGCTCGGGCGTCAACGCGATCTCCGCCGGTCAGGGCGAGGCGGCCCGCGCTCTGGGGCTGACGTTCGGCCAGTCGCTGCGCCACGTCGTGCTGCCCCAGGCGCTGCGGACCGTCGTGCAGCCGATCGGCAACATCTTCATCGCGCTCACGATGAACACCTCGCTCGCGGCGGCCGTGGGCGTGGTCGAACTGACCGCCGCCGCCAACCGGGTGAACCTGCTGGAGGCGCAGCCGATCCCGATCTTCGTGGGGGCGGGCCTGGCGTACGCGGCGGTCGCCGCCTGCGCCGGGTTCGTGACCGGGCGGCTCGAACGGCGGCTGGCGGTGGCGCGGTGAGCAACCTGCTGTTCGACGAGCCGGGCCCGCGCGCCCGCCGCCGCATCCGCCTCGCCACCGTCGCGGGCGTGCTGGTGCTGCTCGCCCTGCTGGCCCTGGCCGTGCGCCAGTTCGCCGCCAACGGGCAGCTCGCCGCCGAGCGCTGGCAG
>NZ_MWJN01000137.1:0-20399 GCF_002027145.1 Microbispora sp. GKU 823
CCCAGGACCGGCCCGGCCGTCCACCGGCACGGCCCGGCGACCCCGGCGGCCCCGGCGCGAGCCCGTCACCGGTCCAGGACCACCGGCCCGGCCGACCGCAGTCCGGCGGCCCGGTCCCCGGCCGTGACGGGCACGACAAGCGCCTTGGACGCACCACCCGTCCCGGGGGACGCGACGACGATCGCGACAGCGCTCGCGACAGCGCTCGTGACAGCGGTCGCGACGGCGGTCGCACGGACGGCGCCCGGCCTGCCACGGGCGACACCGGCCAAACGAGCCCGCAGGACGACCCCGGCGTGGTGGGCGTCCCCGGCACGCTCCTGGCCCCCGCCGCATAGCGCCCTCAGGTGATGAGCGGGGACGGAAGGGCGCGCCGCTCCGTCACCGCCGGCCACCGGGACGGGCGGAACCGGGCGTGGTGCTGCGGCGGCCCGTTGGACGCGACGCAGCGGAGTCCAGTCCAGCCACCGCTACGGACGTGAGTGCTACGGCGGAGGGCCCGTATGGCTACCGGGCCGGACGAAAGGCGGGTTTAGGAGGGCCGAAGCAGGGTCTGCGAACAGAAACGATCTTGCCGAGCGTGAGATCGCGGGAATATCGGGAAGATTCCCCCCGTGGACCGTCAGACCCGTCCCTCGTTCGCGCCGGCCGACTCCGGCGCCGCCACCGACGCCACGGCGAGCGCCGGGGCCCCCGCACGCCGCTCCCGGCGCGGCTGGCGGGTGCTCGCCGGCCTGCTGTTCGTGGTCCTGCTGCTCGTGGTCGGCGCCCGGCTGACCTGGTCCTGGCTCGACCCGCTGGGCGAGCAGACCATCGACCGCAGCGGCCCCGCGCTGCTCAGGTCGGTGCAGAACCTGAGCCGCTTCGAGGCCGCGACCGGCAACTTCCAGGTCATCGTCGACCTGGAGAAGGACGCGAAGTTCCTGCCCGACGCCATCAAGGGCAGCCGCACGCTCTTCGTGGGCGCCGGCAACGTGGACGCCTACGTGGACTTCTCGTCGCTGCCCAAGGACGCCTTCACGGTCTCCCCCGACCGCACGGCCGTGACGGTGCGGCTGCCGCACGCGGAGCTGGAGAAGCCCAACCTCGACAACAAGCGGTCGTACGTCTTCGCGCAGGAGCGGGGCATCTTCGACCGGATCTCGGACTTCCTGTCGTCGTCTCCGCAGAACCAGCAGGAGCTCTACGTGCTGGCCGAACGCAAGATCGCCGACGCGGCCGCCGCCAGCGACCTGCGCTCCCGGGCCGACCAGAACGCCAAGGCCATGCTCGAGGGCATGCTGAAGTCCCTCGGCTTCACGACGATCACGGTCAAGTACGCCGGAGAGCCCTGACCCGTCGGCCGCCGCGGCGCGAGAGCCGTAGGAGCTAGCCCAGCGCGGCGATGAGGTCGTCGGCGGCGGCGTAGGGGTCGGTCTCCGCGCCGAGCAGCCGCTCGGCGAGCGCGTCGAGGCGGTCAGCGTGGAGCACGGCGAAGCGCGACCGGAGCTGGGCCAGCGCGATGGCCTCGATCTCGTCGCGGGCCCGCGCCAGCCGCCGCCTGCGAGCCTCGCCGGACTCCTCCAGATATGCCTGGTGCTTGTCCAGCGCGGCCAGCAGGTCGTCGGCGCCCTCACCCTTGGAGGCGACGGTCGTGACGATCGGGGGCCGCCACGGCGTCTCCACGAGGCCCGTCATGTTCCGCAGCTCCCGCACGGTCGCCTGGACGCCGTCGCGGTCGGCCTTGTTCACCACCAGGACGTCGGCGACCTCGAGGATGCCCGCCTTGGCGGCCTGGACGCCGTCGCCCATGCCCGGCGCGAGGATGACGACGGTCGTGTCGGCCAGGCGGGCGATCTCCACCTCGGCCTGCCCGACGCCGACCGTCTCGACGAGGATCACGTCGCACCCGGCGGCCTCCAGCACGCGCAGCGCCTGCGGCGTGGCCCAGGCGAGCCCGCCCAGGTGGCCCCGGCTCGACATGCTGCGGATGAAGACCTCGGGGTCGGTCGCGTGGTCCTGCATGCGTACGCGGTCGCCGAGCAGGGCGCCGCCGGTGAACGGACTCGACGGGTCGACCGCCAGCACTCCCACCCTGCTGCCGCGCCTGCGGAACGCCCGGATGAGCATGCCGGTCGAGGTCGACTTGCCGACGCCGGGAGAGCCGGTCAGGCCGATGACCCTGGCGGTGTACGGCCGGGCGGTGCCGGTGGCGAGCTCGGCCATCGCCTCGCGCAGCGCACGGCTCGCCACCGCGGACGCCGCCCGGTCCCCCTCTTCGGGCCCCGTGGCGTCCACCGCGTTCTCCACCAGCGAGATCAGCCGCGCCACCGCGCGCGGCCGTCCCAGTCGCGCCTGGCCGACAAGCTCACGGACGTCCACCTGCGGCTCCGATCAGGCGCCGGGCGCGGGGAACCCGGATGGATCAGCGCGTCGCCCCTGGCCGCCGCCGCCGCACAGGCCGGCCGCGCCGAGGCCGCCGCCGCGCCTCTTCAGCTCGTGGGCCAGTGTCAGCACGATCCGGGCGCCGGACGCGCCGATCGGGTGGCCGAGCGCGATGCCGCCGCCGTTGACGTTGACCTTGTCGAGCGGGACGCCGAGCTCCTTCGCCGACTGCAGCACGACCTGGGCGAACGCCTCGTTGATCTCCAGCAGGTCGAGGTCGTCGACGGTCAGCCCCTGCTTGGCCAGCGCCTGCTTGATGGCGTTGGCGGGCTGGGACTGCAGCGAGTTGTCCGGCCCGGCCACGTTGCCGTGCGCGCCGATCTCGGCCAGCCATTCGATGCCCAGCTCCTCGGCCTTGGCCTTCGACATGACGACCACGGCGACGGCGCCGTCGGAGATCTGCGAGGCCGATCCGGCCGTGATGGTGCCGTCCTTGGTGAACGCAGGGCGCAGCTTCGACAGGGCCTCGACCGTGGTGTCCTTGCGGATGCCCTCGTCGGCGGAGAACAGCACCGGGTCGCCCTTGCGCTGCGGCAGCGGCACCGGGACGATCTCGTCGTCGAACAGGCCCTTCTCCGTGGCCTCGGCGGCGCGCTGGTGCGACCGCGCCGAGAACTCGTCCTGCTCCTCCCGGGTCAGGCCGAGCCTGGCGTTGTGGTGCTCGGTGGACTCCCCCATCGCGATCTGGTCGAAGGCGTCGGTGAGCCCGTCGTAGGCCATCGCGTCCAGGATTCCGGCGCTGCCGTACTTCACGCCCTTGCGCAGACCCGGCAGCAGGTGCGGCGCGTTGGTCATCGACTCCATGCCGCCCGCGACGACGACGTCGAACTCGCCCGCCCGGATGAGCTGGTCGGCCAGCGCGATCGCGTCGAGGCCCGACAGGCAGACCTTGTTGATGGTGAGGGAGGGCACGGTCATGGGGATGCCGGCCTTCACGGCCGCCTGGCGCGAGGGGATCTGACCGGCCCCGGCCTGGAGCACCTGCCCCATGATCACGTACTGGACCTGCTCCGGGGACACGCCCGCCCTCTCCAGCGCCGCTTTGATCGCGATCCCGCCCAGCTCGACGGCGGACAGGTCGGAGAGCGAGCCGAGAAGCCGTCCGATCGGTGTACGTGCTCCGGCGACGATGACGGAACCAGACATTGGGACCCTCCACTGCGAGATCGGGGCGACGGTGTCACCATACCCAGGAGTAGTGCGGTCGCCGGAGAGCGGGCGGCGGGACGGGAACGGCGAGGGGAGACGGCGATGCTGCTGCGAATCGACCACGTGGGCGTGGCCTGCCACAACCTGGAAGAGAAGATCGAGTTCTACGAGTCCGTCTTCGGTCTGACCGTCGTCAGCCGGGAGGTGAACGAGGAGCAGGGCGTCCGCGAGGCCATGCTGCACGTCGCCGACGGCGACCAGGGCGCGTCGTATGTCCAGCTCCTCGAGCCGCTGCACCCCGACACCGCCGTGGGCAAGTTCCTCGCCAAGCGGGGCGAGGGCGTGCATCATATCGGGTACGGCGTGGCGGACGTCACCAAGGCCCTGGAGGAGATCGGGGCGAAGGGCGTGCGCCTGATCGACGAGCGGCCCAGGCATGGGTCGATGGGAGCCTCGATCGCGTTCCTGCATCCCAAGGACGTGGGAGGGGTTCTCACCGAGCTCGTCGAGACGTCCAGGCGCTAGGTAAACGCAAGAAACGTTCATACGTAACAAGTCGCGCAGAAAGTCGGAGGGGGCCTCCAACGCGGCAGTACCGGAGTACGCTGGCGTACCACCGGACGTGGACGCCACACCGGCTTCCTCGCCTCGGAACCGACCCCCCGTCCGGCCCCTGTAGCCGTCTCGACAACCAGGATCGAGCCTCATGCAGTCCGACATCGACGCCCAGCTCAACAACTTCTTCGAGGACGCCCCTTCTCGCGAATTCGACGTGGTGCTCCGGGGTTATGACCGGCACCAGGTCCACGACCACCTGAAGACTATCGACACCGAACTGCGTCAGGCCAAGGAACAGATCAGCGCACTTCAGCGGGAGCTGTCCGACTCGCAGCGCCAGCTGCAGGAGCAGGAACGGCCGACGTACTCGGGTCTCGGCGCCCGCATCGAGCAGTTGCTCAGGCTCGCGGAGGAGCAGGCCACCGAGCTCGTCCAGGCGGCCAGGTCGGAGGCGAACGAGATCCGTGCCGCCGCCAAGGTGGACGCCGCCGACCTGCGGGCGGCGGCGGAGAACGAGGCGGCGGAGAAGCGGGCGCTGGCGGCGCGCGAGGCCGAGGAGATGCGCAGCACCGCCGAGCGCGACGCGGAGGAGATCCGGTCGACGGCCAGGCGTGAGGCCGACGAGCTGACCGCCACCACCGAGCGCGAGGTCGCCAAGATCCGCGCCACCGCCGACCACGAGGTCGCGGAGAAGCGGGCGGACGCCGAGCGCGAGATCGCCAAGCTGCGCACCACGACCGAGCGCGAGGTGGCCCAGCTGCGGGCCTCCACCAAGCGCGAGCGCGACGAGGTGCTCACCACCGCCAAGCGTCAGGCGGACGAGATGCGGGCCCAGGCGCAGCGGATCCTGGAGGAGTCGGAGGCCAAGCGCGCCCAGGACGAGGCGGAGTTCGAGATCCAGCTCGCCGCCCGCCGCGAGGAGGCCGAGCGGCAGGAGGCCGAGCGGCACGCCACCGCCCAGGCCAACACCCAGAAGCTGGTCGCCGAGGCCGAGCAGCGCGCCGCCACCGCCGAGCAGCGGGCCGCCAAGGCCACGCAGCAGGCCGAGCAGACCCGCCGCGAGGCCGACACCCACGCCAAGCAGCTCCTGGCCAACGCGCGCAAGAACGCCGACCAGCTCGTGTCCGACGCCAAGGCAAGCGCCGACACGATCGTGACCGAGGCCAAGAACGAGGCCGAGCGCACCCGTACGGCGATGCAGCGCCAGGTGGACGAGCTCACCCGTCAGCGCGACAGCATCACCAGCCACCTCGCCCAGCTCCGTCAGCTGCTCGGCGGCGCCCCGCTGCCGGGCATGGACCCGGAGCCGGCGCCCGTCACCGCGGCCCCGGCGAAGCCGGCCCTGTCGGCCCCGCCGGTCGTGGAGAAGCCGGCCGTGCCCACCACGCCGACCGTCGAGCCGATCAGCTCCACCAAGAGCGACGACGACGCGGAGTGGTGGCAGGAGTAGCCGCTGGCACAATTCGGGGAGTCTGTGACGGCTGAACGGGGCTCGGCGACCGCCGGGCCCCGTTCTCGTTTCGGCGTTCCGCTCCCGGCTCAGTCGAGGGACTTCACGAACTCCGCGACGACGCGGTTGAACGCCTCGGGCTGCTCGATGGCGGACAGGTGGCCCGCCTTCTCGATGACGGCGAGCCGCGCCTGCGGGATGGCCTCCGCCATCGCCCGGGCGTCCGGAAGCGGCGACAGCTCGTCCTCGTCGCCCACGACGACCAGCGCCGGAACGGTCAGGGATCGCAGCGTGCCGAACGCGTCGGGCCGCGCGGCCATCGCCCGCTGGGCCCACGCGACGGCCGCGGGCGGCGCCGCCTGGACGAGCCCTCGGACACGCCCGAGAACCATCCCCCTGCGCTCCCTTGTGGTCGCGCCGAGCATCGGGGGCAGCGACTCGGTCACGAGGATGCCCGTGCCGCTTTCCAGGACCGCCGCGGCGATCCGCTCCCTGTTCGCCCTGGCAGGCTCGGGGTCGGCCTGGGCCTTGGTGTCGGCGAGGATCAGGCCACGTACGCGGTCGGGGTGGCGGCGGCACAGCGCCATCGCCACGTAGCCGCCCATGGACAGGCCGCCGACCACGGCGCGGTCGACGCCCTCCTGGTCGAGCAGATGCGCCACGTCGTCCGCCATGAGGTCGATCGAGGGCTCGTCGTCGCCGAGCATCGTGCCGCCGAAGCCGCGCAGGTCCGGGGTGATCACCCGGCAGACGGGCGCGAGACCCTCGCGCTGGGCGAGCCACATCGCGGAGGACAGGGGGAACGCGTGGAGCAGGACGACTGGCAGGCCGCTCCCGGCGGATCGCGAGTAGAGCTGCATCAGGTCACGGTAACGCGCCGCGCGCCCGCCGCCGCCGTTCGTCACCGATTCGCGACCCCGCCGGGCCGGCCCGTCACGCTCAGACCGTGGTCGGCAGCGGCGCGGCGGCGGGGTTCACGCGCTTGACGATCTCGTCGAGCACGATCCGCACGTACGGCTCGCCGACCCACAGGTGCTTGGCCCCCTCCACGCCGACGACCTCCGCCTGCGGCGCCGCGGCGAACCGGCGTACGGCCTCCTCCGGCCGCAGGTAGTCGTCGTGCTCCGGCACCAGGGCCACCAGCGGGCGGCCGAACTCGCCCCAGGCGACGAGGTCCTTCTCGCCCGCCCGCTTCAGCGGCGGCGACAGCAGGATCGCACCCCGCACGATCGGGTCGCGGCCCCACTTCAGCGCCAGCTCGGTGCCGAACGACCAGCCGACCAGCCAGGGGTTCGGCAGGTCGTGGAAGTCGGCGTACTCCAGGGCGGCGGCGACGTCCCACCGCTCCGCCTCACCGCCGTCGAAGGACCCCTGGGAGGTGCCCCGGTCGGAGGTCGTACCCCGGGTGTTGAAGCGCAGCACCGCGATGTCGGCGAGCGCCGGCAGCCGGTAGGACGCCTTGCGCAGCACGTGGCTGTCCATCATCCCGCCGTGGGTGGGCAGAGGATGCAGGCAGACCAGCGTCGCCACCGACGGCCGGCTCTCCGGCAGCGCCAGTTCGCCGACGAGGGTCAGCCCGTCGGCCGTCTGCAGCTCGATGTCCTCGCGCCGGGCAGGCAGCACCGTGGACGCCCTGATGTCCATTCCCACTCCGAAAGCTCGTGTCAGTAGCGGCTGCGGCCCGGGCCCCGGTTGGCCCGGTTGCGCCAGCACGCGGTGTGCCAGTGCCGCCGCTCGTCCTCTCCCCCGGACCAGGCCGGCCAACTCACCACGTGCGGCAGCCCGGGCCTGATCTCCTGCTCGCACCCCGGGCACCGGTACGCCTTGCCCTGGGCGGCGCCGGAGACGTTACGGACGACCCACTCGCCGTCGTGCGCGCTCTCCACGCGGTCCACCCCGGCCACCTGCGGGCCCACCGGCCGTACGGCACGGCCGTCCGGGCGTTCGTACGGGCCGCGGCGACGGGCACGGCGGGGGCTCACGGCGGGCATCCTTCCGGGGGGTTCATGTCAGGCAGAACGGGAGATGACGGCCCAATTCTTCCAGCACCGGCTCAGCCGGCGTACGTCCGGACCCCGTTGGTCCCGTCTTCGTCGTGCCGAGCCGGGCCGCTCCGGCCGGGTCGCGAACGCCCGCGCCATGCCGGACAGTGTCCCAGAACGCCTCGGGACCTCCGTAACCCCGGTAGGGTTGGCGCACATGCGGCTGGTCATCGCGCGGTGCAGCGTGGATTACGTGGGACGGCTCACCGCCCATCTCCCCATGGCCCCTCGGCTCATCCTGATGAAGGCGGACGGAAGCGTGTCGATACACGCCGACGACCGGGCGTACAAGCCCCTGAACTGGATGAACCCGCCCTGCAAGGTCCGCGAGGAGACGATCGACGGGGTGCTCACCTGGTCGGTCGTGCACGGCAAGACCGGTGAGAAGCTCGTGCTGACGATCGAGGAGGTCCTGCACGACTCCAGCCACGAGCTGGGCGTCGACCCGGGCCTGCGCAAGGACGGCGTCGAGGCGCACCTGCAGGAACTGCTCGCCGAGCACATCACCACGCTCGGGGACGGCTGGACGCTGGTGCGCAGGGAGTACATGACCGCGATCGGCCCTGTGGACATCCTGTGCCGCGACCACCTCGGCGGCGCGGTCGCCGTCGAGATCAAGCGGCGCGGCGACATCGACGGCGTGGAGCAGCTCACCCGCTACCTCGAACTGCTCAACCGCGACCCGCGCCTGGCCCCGGTCAAGGGGATCTTCGCGGCCCAGGAGATCAAGCCACAGGCCCGCGTGCTCGCCGCCGACCGCGGCATCGAGTGCGTGACGCTCGACTACGACGCCCTGCGCGGCATCGAGCCGGAGAACCCGACGCTCTTTTGACCCCGGCCCGTGTCCACCGTACGGAGGACACGGATCATCGTCCGATCGAGGGTGTTCCGTGATCCTTCCGCGGTGGATCCTTGGGGCATGGAACACGCCATACGCGTACGGGGCCTGACGAAGCGATACGGCGAGGTCCAGGCGTCGCGGGCCTGGACCTCGACGTCAGGCACGGCGAGGTCTTCGCCGTCCTCGGCCCGAACGGCGCCGGCAAGTCGACCACGGTCGAGATCCTGGAGGGCTACCGCGAACGCGACGCGGGGGAGGTCACCGTGCTGGGACAGGACCCGGTCCGGCCGACCCGCCAGTGGCGGTCCCGCATCGGCATCGTGCTGCAGACCGCCGACGACCGGGCGGAGCTGACCGTACGGGAGACCCTGCGGCACTTCGCCACCTACTACGCGAACCCCCGTGATCCGGACGAGCTCATGGAGCAGGTCGGGCTCGCCGAGAGCGCGGGCAAACGCATCCGCCAGCTCTCCGGCGGCCAGCGGCGGCGGGTGGACGTCGCCCTCGGCGTCATCGGCCGTCCCGAGCTGCTGTTCCTGGACGAGCCGACGACGGGGTTCGACCCCGAGGCGCGGCGGCGGTTCTGGGAGCTCATCGAGGGGCTGGCGCACGACGGCACGACGATCGTGCTGACCACCCACTACCTGGAGGAGGCCGAGACGCTGGCCGACCGGGTGGCGGTCGTGGCACGGGGACGCGTGGTGGCCGAGGGCGACCCGGCCACGTTGGGCGGCCGGGCCACCGCGAAGGCCAGGGTGAGCTGGTCGGACGGCGAGATCGAGACCGACAATCCCACCGCGGCCGTCCTGGAGCTGTCGCGCAGGTACGACGGGGAGATCCCTGGACTCACCGTCACCCGGCCCACGCTGGAGGACGTCTACCTCCGCCTCATCGACTCCGCCGATCCACCGGCCGGCGGCCTCCCGGAGAGCGCCGTCACGATTGGAAGTGCGTCGTGACCGCCTCCCCCGCCGACACCCCCGCCGCCGCCGTCCCGCGTCCGCCCGCACCCCTGCCGTCCCCGCTCAGGATCGCGCTGGCCCGCGCGGCCGTCGAGACGAAGGTGCTGTTCCGGGAGAGGGACGCCGTCGTCTTCACCTTCGCCTTGCCGATCGTGTTCCTGGTGCTGTTCGCCTCGATCTTCTCCGACAGCGCCCAGGGGACCGGCGTCACCGTCGCCCAGCTCTACACCGCCGGGCTGATCGGCTCGGGCGTGATGGGCACGGGGTTCCAGAACCTCGGCATCGGCATCGCGGGCGACCGGGAGGACGGCACGCTGAAGCGGCTCGTCGGGCTGCCGATGCCGCGCGCGGCGTACTTCATCGGCAAGATCGCGAGCGTGCTGGTCATGACGGTGCTCCAGGTAGCCATCCTGCTCGCCATCGCCGTGCTGTTCTACGGCCTGGAACTGCCGGCCGAGGTGTCGACCTGGGTCACGTTCGCCTGGGTGTTCGTGCTCGGCGTGTCGGCGGCGTCCGTGCTCGGCATCGCCGTCAGCGGCCTGCCCCGCTCGGGCAAGAGCGCGACCGCGGTGATCAGCCTGCCCTTCGTGGTGCTGCAGTTCGTCTCCGGGGTCTTCATCCCGATCACGGAGTTGCCCGACTGGCTGGTCAACGCCGCCTCCGTCTTCCCGCTGAAGTGGATGTGCCAGGGGTTCCGGTCCGTCTTCCTGGGCGACGCGGGGGCCGCTCTGGAGCTGACCGGGTCGTACGAACTGGGCAAGGTCGCCCTGGTCCTGGCCGCCTGGCTGGTCGGCGGTCTCGCGCTGCGCCTGACGACGTTCCGCTGGAAGGGGCGGCGCGATGGATGAGCCGCCCTGGCGCACGGGCTGCTGTAATTGCCGATGCAATTGCAGCGCGGTCTGTGTATCCCAATTGGTAAGCGTGCTGACCTCTTGACGGCCCTGTCAAGCTAATGAGCGTCTTTGGCATGGCTTGAAAGTGCTTATTTCCCAGCACTTCCACAAAAAGGATCTTGCGTTCATAATGGGGACTTCTGGGGGGACCATGACAGGGTGAGGTGAAAAGTGGCGGGACGGGACTATCGGGGGATGTCGGCTGCCGAAAGGCTTGCAGACAGGAGGGAAAGGCTCATATCAGCCGCATACACCTTGTTCGCCCAGCCCGGCTTCCACGCGACCACCATCGAGCGGCTGTGCGCGACCGCGCGCATCTCCAATCGTGCCTTCTACGAATGCTTCTCCAGCCGCGAGGACCTGATGCGCGCGGTTTACGAGCGGTGCATCGATGAGACCCTGTCGTCGGTCACCGAGGCCATCGACACGGCCCCGCCCACGCTCGACGACCGGATCGTCGCCGGCATCGCCGAATACATCCGCTTCGTCACCAAGGACGTGCGGCGCGCGCGTCTGATGCACCTGGAGGTACGGCGGGCGGGCAACGTGCTCAGCGGCGCCCGCCAGCAGGCGGTGGCCTCGTTCACCAAGGTCATAGAGTCCTCGGCGCGGGGCGCGGCCCGCATGCCTCCCCTCGACCTGCATCTGCTGGCGCTCGGCCTCATCGGCGCCATCACCGAGTTACTCATCGAATGGGTGATGAGCGAACCGTCCCCGCCGACGGAGCAACTGATCGAGACCGCCGTGTACATCTTCCGCCGCACCTTCACCTCCGACGGTCCCATGGCGGCCCCCGCCCAGTGACCTACGGCGGCCTCCGCCCGGTGACACAGGGCGCGGCGACTACGCTGAGCGGCATGACCCGAGCCGACAACGACAAGCCGGTCGTCCTGTCCAAGATCTACACGAAGACGGGCGACGACGGCACGACCGCCCTGGGCGACATGAGCCGCACCCGCAAGACCGACCCCCGCCTGGCCGCCTACGCGGACGTGGAGGAGGCCAACGCCGCCATCGGCGTCGCTCTCTCCACCGGTGGCCTGTCCGAGGACGTCACGGCCGTCCTGAGCCGGGTGCAGAACGAGTTGTTCGACGTCGGCGCCGACCTGTGCACCCCGGTCGTCGAAAGCTCCGACTTCCCGCCGCTGCGGGTCGAGGAGCCGTACATCGCCTGGCTGGAGGAGCAGTGCGACCGGTTCAACGCGGAGCTGAAGCCGCTGCGCAGCTTCATCCTGCCCGGCGGCGCACCGGCCACCGCCTTCCTCCACCTCGCCCGCACGGTCGTACGGCGGGCCGAGCGGTCGGCCTGGGCGGCGCTGGAGGCCCACGACGACGTGAACCCCCTGACGGCCAAGTATCTGAACCGCCTGTCCGACCTGATGTTCATCCTCTGCCGCGTCGCCTCCGCCGGCGACGACATCCTCTGGAAGCCCGGCGCCACCCGCTGACCCGCCACAGGGACGCGAGGGCGCGGCCGTGCTCTGGACTGAGGAGCGCGCGGGAGCGAAGCGACGGGTCTGAGCTCACGGCGCGCCTCCGGCACGGCCAACGGACTCAAGGCGCCCGAGCCGCTCGCCAGAGGCGAGGCGATTTTACGCGGCGTCGAGGTGGGCGCTGGGCGGGGCGGACTCCAGCCAGGCGAGGAAGCCGGTGAGGGCGTCCTCGCTCATCGCCAGGGACAGCGGGCCGCGCTCGGCCGAGCAGACGACGGTCCAGTAGCCGGCGGGGCCCTCACCCGTGCCGAGCATCCTCCGGCTGGAAACGGTGAGGCCGCGCCTCGCGATCGCGTGGCGCGGCCTCAGACCGAGTCCCAGGAACGGAATCCAGTGGAGCTCTCCCCCTGCGTAGCGGGCTACCCCGCTCTTCCAGCCCCCCTGGCCGTCCCGTACCCGGCAGACGATCGTTCCCCGGGCCCGTGCCAGGACGAAACCCCGGATGACGAGGAGCGCGGCCACGGCGAAGACGCCCGCGAGTATCCCAAGCGCCGCCACTAGCCGCCCTCCTCCTGCCGTGTCAGACCTCTTCGCCGGCCGCCCGCAGCCGGGCAGCCGCACGCTTGGCCTGCAGCCGTGCGTCCGCGTCCTCCTGGTCGGCCTCGATCGAGGCCTGAGCACGCTGCAGCGCGTCCTTGGCCCGCGCGACGTCGACCTCGGAGCCGAGCTCGGCCGCCTCCGCCAGGATCGACACGTCGTTGTCGGCGACGGAGATGAATCCGCCGTGCACCGCGGCCACGAGGTCGCCTTCGTCGCCGCGCTTGACGCGCAGCACCCCGCCCTCGACGAGGACACCGAGAACGGGAGCGTGGTTCGGCATAATACCGATCTCGCCGTCCACGGTCTTGGCAATGACCATGTCGGCCTCGCCCGTCCAGATCTCACGTTCCGGCGACACGACGCCCACGCGAAGCTTTGCCACTTCTCAGCTCCCTTTCGACGGACGCCTGTACGGTCCGGCCGGAGCCGTGCCGTACAGGCGTCGAAGGCGTCCTAGCGCTCGAGTTCCTTCGCCTTGGCGATGGCCTGCTCGATGCCGCCGACCATGAAGAAGGCCTGCTCGGGCAGGTGGTCGTACTCGCCGGCGCACAGGCCCTTGAACGAGGCGATGGTCTCGTCCAGCGGCACGAACTCGCCCGGCTGACCGGTGAACGCCTCGGCGGCGTACATCGGGTGGGACAGGAACCGCTCGATGCGGCGCGCCCGCTGAACGGTGACCTTGTCCTCTTCGGAGAGCTCGTCGATACCCAGGATGGCGATGATGTCCTGCAGCTCCTTGTACTTCTGCAGGATTCGCTTGGTCTCCTGGGCGACCGCGTAGTGCTCCTCACCGATGATCTGCGGGTCGAGGATCCGCGAGGAGGAGTCGAGCGGGTCCACCGCGGGGTAGATGCCCTTCTCCGAGATCGGCCGGGACAGAACGGTCTGCGCGTCGAGGTGCGCGAACGCGTTGTGCGGCGCCGGGTCGGTGATGTCGTCCGCGGCACGTAGATCGCCTGCATGGAGGTGATCGAGTGACCGCGGGTGGAGGTGATGCGCTCCTGGAGCACGCCCATCTCGTCGGCGAGGGTCGGCTGGTAACCCACGGCGGACGGCATGCGGCCGAGCAGCGTGGACACCTCCGAACCCGCCTGGGTGAAGCGGAAGATGTTGTCGATGAACAGCAGCACGTCCTGCTTCTGCACGTCGCGGAAGTACTCCGCCATGGTCAGAGCGGACAGCGCCACCCGCAGACGGGTGCCCGGGGGCTCGTCCATCTGGCCGAAGACGAGCGCGGTGTCCTTGAGGACGTCCGCCTCCTCCATCTCCAGCCACAGGTCGTTGCCCTCACGGGTGCGCTCGCCGACGCCCGCGAACACCGAGGTGCCCGAGAACTTCAGCGCGACGCGGCGGATCATCTCCTGGATCAGAACGGTCTTGCCGACGCCCGCGCCGCCGAACAGACCGATCTTGCCGCCCTTCACGTACGGCGTGAGCAGGTCGATGACCTTGATGCCGGTGGGCAGCATCTCCGTACGGGCCTCGAGCTGGTCGAACGCTGGGGCCGGACGGTGGATCGGCCAGCGCTCGTTGACCTGGATGGAGGCCTTGTCCGCGTCGAGCGGCTCGCCGAGGGCGTTCCACACGTGGCCCTTGACGGCGTCGCCGACCGGCACCGAGATCGGCGCGCCGGTGTCGGTGACGGCCGCACCGCGGACCACGCCGTCGGTGGGCTGCATCGAGATGGCCCGGACGATGTTGTCGCCGAGGTGCTGCGCGACCTCCAGCGTCAGGGTCTTGGTCTCGCCACCGAGCTCGACGTCGACGGTGAGCGCGTTGTAGATGTCCGGCATGGCCTCGACGGGGAACTCCACGTCGACGACCGGACCGGTGACGCGGGCGACACGGCCCACGGTGGTCTCAACAGTCTGTGCGGTCATTTCACTCTTTCCCCGCTGCGGCGTCAGCCAGCGCGTTCGCGCCACCGACGATCTCGCTGATTTCCTGGGTGATCTCGGCCTGACGCGCCTGGTTCATCTGCTGGGTGAACACGCGGATGAGCTCGTTGGCGTTGTCGGTGGCCGACTTCATCGCGCGGCGCCGGGCGGCGTGCTCGGAGGCGGCCGACTGGAGCAGCGCGTTGTAGATGCGCGACTCGATGTAGCGCGGCAGCAGCGAGTCGAGCACGTCACCGGCCGTCGGCTCGAACTCGTAGTAGGGCGGGATGCCCTCCGGGGGCGTCTCCGTCTCCTCGACCTCGAGCGGCAGGATCCGCTTGACGATCACGTTCTGCGTCAGCATCGAGACGAACCCGGTGTAGACGACGTGGATCTCGTCGATCCCGTCCTCCGCCTTGAACGCCGTGATGAGCGCGTCCGCGATCTCCTTGGCGTCGGCGTACGACGGGTTGTCGGAGAAGCCGTCCCACTCGCCGAACATCTCCCGGCCGCGGAAGCGGTGCCAGGTCAGGCCCTTGCGACCCACCACGTACGGCTTCACGGTCAGGCCGCGCCCGGTCAGGTGGCCCTTCAGCGCCTCGGCCTCACGGAGGATGTTGGCGTTGTAGCCGCCGGCGAAGCCGCGATCGCTGGTGACGATCAGGACGCCGGCCGTGGCCGGCTGCTCCTTGGCCACCGTGAGCGGGTGGTCGACGTTGGTCGTGTTCGACAGGACCGCCGACACCGCGTGGGTGATCTCCCGCTCGTACGGCACGGCCGCCTGCATCCGCTGCTGCGCCTTGACGATGCGCGACGAGGCGATCAGCTCCTGCGCACGGGTGATCTTCGCGGTGGACTTGACCGACTTGATCCGCCGCCGCAGCTGTCGAAGCTGGGCACCCATGGGTTACTTCGCCTCGGCCTTGCGAACGTGCTTGACGACCTTCTCCTGGCCGACCTCGCTGGCGTCCAGCGCCTCCACCGGCTCGTCGTTGACGAGCAGCTCGCCGCTGGAGGTGGTGAAGCCCTTCTTGAACTCCGTGATGGCGTCCTTGAGGGCGGTCACCGTGTCGTCCGTCAGCTCCTTGGTCTCGCGGATGCTGTCGAAGACGCCCTTCTGGGCGGTGCCGAGGTAGTCGAGGAACTCGGCCTCGAAGCGGCGGATGTCCTCCACCGGCACGTCGTCCAGCTCGCCGGTGGTGCCGGCCCACACCGAGACGACCTGCTTCTCGACCGGGAACGGGCTGTACTGCGGCTGCTTGAGCAGCTCGACCAGGCGGGCGCCGCGCTCCAGCTGGGCGCGGGAGGCCGCGTCCAGGTCGGAGGCGAAGGCCGCGAAGGCCTCCAGGTCGCGGTACTGGGACAGCGACAGACGGAGCGTACCGGCCACCTTGCGCATGGCCTTGACCTGCGCGGAACCGCCGACTCGGGAGACCGAGACACCGACGTTGATCGCCGGGCGGACACCGGCGTTGAACAGGTCGGTCTCCAGGAAGCACTGGCCGTCGGTGATGGAGATGACGTTGGTCGGGATGAAGGCCGACACGTCGTTGCCCTTGGTCTCGATGATCGGAAGGCCGGTCATCGAGCCGCCGCCCATGTCGTTGGAGAGCTTGGCGCAGCGCTCCAGCAGACGCGAGTGGAGGTAGAAGACGTCGCCGGGGAACGCCTCACGGCCCGGCGGACGACGCAGCAGCAGCGACACGGCGCGGTAGGCGTCGGCCTGCTTGGTCAGGTCGTCGAAGACGATCAGCACGTGCTTGCCCTGGTACATCCAGTGCTGGCCGATGGCCGAACCGGTGTACGGGGCGATGTACTTGTAGCCCGCGGGGTCGGAGGCCGGAGCGGCGACGATGGTGGTGTACTCCAGCGCGCCCGCCTCCTCGAGGCGGCCCCGCACCTGGGCGATCGTGGAGCCCTTCTGGCCGACGGCGACGTAGATGCAGCGAACCTGGCGGCTCGGGTCGCCGGAGAGCCAGTTCTCCTTCTGGTTGAGGATGGTGTCGACCGCGATCGCGGTCTTGCCGGTGCCGCGGTCACCGATGATCAGCTGGCGCTGGCCGCGGCCGATCGGCGTCATGGCGTCGATCGCCTTGAGGCCGGTCTGCAGCGGCTCCTTCACCGGCTGGCGCTGGACCACCGAGGGGGCCTGCAGCTCGAGGGCGCGGCGGCCCTCGGCGGCGATCGGGCCCTTGCCGTCGAGCGGGTTGCCCAGGGGGTCGACCACTCGGCCGAGGAAGTCGTCGCCGACCGGCACCGACAGGACCTCGCCGGTGCGGCGGACCTGCTGGCCCTCCTCGATGCCGCTGAAGTCACCCAGGACGACCGCGCCGATCTCGCGGACGTCGAGGTTCAGCGCCAGGCCGCGCGTGCCGTTCTCGAACTCGAGCAGCTCGTTCGCCATCGCCGAGGGAAGGCCGGAGACATGGGCGATGCCGTCCCCGGCGTCGACGACGGTCCCGATCTCCTCGCGCGCGGCACCTTCCGGCTCGTACGCCTGGACGAAGCGCTCAAGGGCGTCCCGGATCTCGTCCGGCCGGATCGTAAGCTCCGCCATCTCTTTCTTGTCTCCCTATTCGCCTCAGCCGGCCAACCGGCGGCGGACTTCTTCGATACGTCCGGCGATCGTGGTGTCGATGTAGTCGTCTCCGACTCTCACGGAGAACCCACCGAGCACCTCCGGGTCCACCTCGACGTTCAGGTGGACGTCTCGCCCGTAGGTGGCTCGCAGCCAGGCCGCGAGCCGCTGCTTCTGCTGCTGCGAGAGCGGCACCGCGCTGCGGACCACGCCCACCAGGCGCTCGCGCGCCCGCGCGACGATCCAGCCGAACTCCTCCAGCGCCGACTCCAGGCTACGTCCTCGCGGATGCACAACGGTCTGCGTGACGAGCCGGACGGTGGACGGAGCGGCCTTCCCGCCGAGCAGCGCGGCGAGCAGGTCGCGCTTGCGCTCGGCCGGGACCGCCGGGTCGCTGAGCGCGCGGCGCAGCTGCGGGTTGGCGGCGAGGATGCGGCCGAAGCGGAACAGCTCGTCCTCGACGTCGTCGAGGCGGCGCGCCGACTCGGCCTCGGCGGCCGCGGACATCACGCCGATGCGCTCCAAGGCGTCCGGCAGGTCGCCGGCCTTGGACCACTTGGCCCTGACCGCGGCGACCGCGATCTCCAGCGCGGCGTCGCCGACCTTGCCCTGCAGCAGGGAGCGCAGGACGCTCTCCTTCTGCTCGGCCGGGCGCGAGGGGTCGGAAAGACCCCGCCGCAGCCCGTGCTCTCGGTCGAAGAGGTCGGCGACGGCGAACAGCTCCTCGGCGAGGGCGCCGAGGTCGGCGGTCGCAGCGGCGGTGTTGAACCGCTCCTCGACCTCCGTGAGGGCGGTCCTGCTGAGGCCGCGCATCAGCGGACCGCCTCCGGACGGCCCTCGAGCTCCTCGAGGAACCGGTCCACGATGCGGCGCTGGCGGGCCTCGTCCTCGAGCGACTCGCCGACGATGCGGCTCGCCAGCTCGGTGGACAGACGCCCGATCTCACCGCGCAGCTGGGTGAACGCCTGCTGGCGGTCGGCCTCGATCTGCGCGTGGGCCGCCTCGATGATGCGCCGCGCCTCGGCCTGGGCCTCCTCGCGGAGCTCGGCCTTGATCGCGGCGCCCTGCTCGCGGGCCTCCTCGCGGAGGCGGGCCGCCTCCTGGCGGGCCTCCGCGAGCTGCGCCCGGTACTGCTCCAGAGTGCGCTGGGCTTCGGCCTGGGCGTCCTCGGCCTTCTTGATGCCGCCCTCGATAGCCTCGGTCCGCTCGGCCAGCGTCTTCTGGATGCGCGGGGTGAGGATCTTTCCGACGACGAGGAAGACGACGAGGAAGGCGAAGCTGCCGACGACCAGCTCGTAAGCGTGCGGAAGGAGGGGGCTCTCGCCCTCCGCAGCGAGGAACGTAGCTGCCAGAGTCATGGGTGCAGCCTTCCTTCAGAGTGGGTACGTCAGTAGATGAACGGCGCGACGAGGCCGATCAGGGCCAGCGCCTCGGTGAGAACGAAGCCGAGCAGCATGTTCTGGCGGATGAGGCCGTACGCCTCGGGCTGACGGGCGATGGCCTGCACGCCCTGGCCGAAGATGATGCCCACGCCGATGCCGGGGCCGATGGCGGCGAGGCCGTAACCGACAGCGCCAAGGTTGCCGGAGACTTCAGCGAGAACGCTCATTGCTGTTCTTCCTTTACTGGTCGGCCGGTGAGTGTCGCCTCACCGGTCTGGTCTACGTCGAAAGGTCGGGTCTGGAGGATCCGTCAGTGGTCGGCGTGCAGCGAGTTGCCGATGTACATGGCGGCCAGCATCGTGAACAGGAACGCCTGCAGGAACTGGATGAACATCTCGAAGCCGGTCATCGCGACCGTCATGATCACGCCGACGACACCGAGGCCCGCGCCGAGGGGAGTCAGCTTCTCGAAGAGGAACCAGAAGCCGACCATGCTGAAGAAGGCCAGGATGAGGTGGCCGGCGAACATGTTCGCGAAGAGTCGGACGGCGTGCGTGAACGGCGCGATGATCAGGTTCGACAGGAACTCGATCGGCGCGAGCAGCACGTAGATCGGCTTGGGCAGCCCGGGCGGGAACATCATGTTCTTGAAGTAGCCGCCGAGGCCCTGGTGCTTGATGCCCAGATAGATCTTGATCACGTAGATGGTGATCGCGAAGACGATGGGGAACGCGATGTGCGACGCGACCGGGATCTGGATCAGCGGGACGACGCCGAAGAAGTTCCACAGCAGGATCAGGAAGAACAGGCTGAGGAGCAGCGGCATCCACCGCTCGGCATCCTTGCCCAGGAACGGGCGGGCCACCTGGTCACGGACGAACTGGTAGCCCATCTCGCCGACGTTCTGCATGCCCCGGGGCACGAGCTTGGGGTTGGCGAAGGCGCTCCACGCGAGAGCGCACACCACGATGGCACCGAAGATCGCCATCAGCACCGGCTTGGTCAGCCAGTACGGCGCACCGTCGTAGAGCGGAGGGAAGTCGAAGATCGACGGTCCCGGCGCCTTGAAGTCGTCGGCGACGAGCATGAGGGGGGTCACCTGGCCACCTCGCGTACCTGCTCGGGGCGGAATGCCCGAAGCATGTGCTTGTTCGTCCGTTCGCTACGCTCGCGCACGGGCGTTCCCTTCAACGATTGGATCAACAGAAGAGCGTGGGAAGCGGGCCGGTTGTCAGCGGCCGTACTTCAGATAGACGAGGTAGGCAGCCAGCCCGACCCCGAGAATGACGCCTATGGGGATGAACGCATGCACGCCGGTCCACCAGCTCAGCAACCAGCCGAGGCCGCCCCATACCAGGATCCCGGACAGCAGATAGCTCGGGACCGACCAGGCGGCGTCGGCGAAGTCGCGGCCGTCGGTCTCGGGCCTGCGCTCCTGTTCGCTCATCGCGCCTTGACGATAGCAGGAGCCATGCGGACTAGTCATATCGGGCTGCCCCGTACGCGTGATCATCCGCGCCCCTGCCCGGGAACCTTCGCCTCGGGCTCCACGTAGAGCATCTTCAGTTTCATGAATCCGCGCATCTCACCGATGGTCCAGGCGAGCGTGCACGCGATGACGCTCAGCGCGAACACGCGGGAGTCGAACGCGGTGGTGTCTTCGAAGGCCTTGAGCATCGCCATGATCGCCAGCACCTTGACGACGTAACCCAGCACGGCGGCCGCCATCATCGCCATCGGCGAGACCCGACCGGCCCAGGAGACGACGACCAGACCGACGGTGAAGAAGGCGGCGACGAGAACGAGACCGATGCCGGCGCCCAACGCACCCTTGGCCCCGGTCGTGAACACCGCGACGAGCGCGGCGAGGAGACCGACGACCAAGGTCGGCACGGCGGCGCCCTTGAGAACGCGCACGTCGTTGGCCTGCAATGGGACTCCAGAATCGATTGTCAAACGAGCGATTGCTACCTGCTGGGGCGTTGTTGGCCTCACCCCTTGCTAGTGAAAGCTATCACAAGCCCCGGAGTGCCACCTTTACCTGGCGTTTCGGGTCGGCGTCGACCTGCGGGGACGGTTCAGCGGAAGGTCCCGGTGTCGGCCCGGGGAGTGGGTGGGGGGAACGGTCCGGGGAACCCGGGCCGCCCTGGCCGGCGTAGGGATGCCGGCCCTGTGCCGGGAGCCTGCCGGGGACCGCCTGGCCGGGGCGG
>NZ_MWJN01000138.1:0-20059 GCF_002027145.1 Microbispora sp. GKU 823
ACATCCGCTCGCTCAACGCCATCACCCCACCCGACGCCGCCTTCGACGCCGCCTTCTCCTCCGAGAGCTGACCTCTCTCCCCAGCTCTCGCGAGGCCGGGAGTGTCCCGCGGCAGGGACACGACCTGAGGCCGGGCGCTCCGTCAGGGGCGCCCGGCCCTCCGGCCTGCCCTCACCCCCACGCCGCGACCACGTCGTCGGCGCCCCACGCCAGGCCGACGCCCTCTACCGAAGGATGGATCCCGGACAGCGACACCACCGCGAGGCCGCACGCCTCCGCGTCGAAGCCCGGCACCTGTACGGCGTCGCGGCGCAGCGCGGCCAGGTCGTGACCGTCGAACGGCGTGCCGAGCCACTTGATCGAGCCCGCGAACAGCACCCGTCGTGCCACCGGTGCCCGGTCCGCGCCGACCAGGTCCACCTCGGGGGAGAACCGGCGGTTCCACCATCCGCCGACGGTTTCCGCGTCCGGCCAGGGCAGTTCTCCCGCCGCGGCGGCCATGCCCAGCGCCTCTCTGACGACCGGTTCGACGGCTCGTCCACGCAGGCTCGCCCATCGTCGCCGTACGAGCCGGAACGCGAGATCGGGCCGCCCCCGATGCGCGTGTTCCGCCGCGGCGCGCAGGACGCCCAGGTACATCCGCAGGTTGTGATCGCGGATGCGGTACAGCGCCGGTTTGCCCGGCTGGACGGACAGCGGCTCGTCCATCGCCAGCACGCGCTTCTCGCCGGTGAGCCTGCGCAGGAGAGGGGAGAGTGATCCGGACTGCAGCGGCCCCTCGCGCCCGCCCGCCGTCGCGGCGATGGCGGCGTGCGTCCTGTCGCCGCTGCCGACCGCTTCCAGCACCCGGCGGGCCTGGTCGGGCGAGGGAAACTCCGCGAGAAGGACGGACTCGGGCACGCCGAACAGGGCCGACGCCGGGTCCTCGCACTCCTGCCGGATGAACTCCAGCGGAGGAGTGCCGTGCGGCCAGGCGCGCAGGATCCCGGGCAGCCCTCCGCTGGCGAGGTACGCGTCGATCGCGTCACCTCCGGTCAGGCCCAGCGCCCCGGCGGTCTCCGCGGGATCGAGCGGGTCGAGCGCCATGGTGTCAGCACGCCCGTAGAACGGCCGGTCGTAGGCGGTCAGCCGCTCCATCATGTGCAGGTCACTCCCGAGCAGGAGCAGGAGAACGGGCTTGGCCGACAGGAGCCTGTCCCAGGCCGTTTGCAGCGCGCCGTCGAACAGGTCGTCCTGTTCCGCCAGCCAGGGCATCTCGTCGACGACGACGATCGAGGGGGTCGGCGGGACCGCCGCGTGCAGCACGCGGAACGCCTCCGGCCAGCTTCCGCTGGTGATGTGGACGACCTGCTCGGGATCGGCGGGCAGGCACGACTCCTTGAGTTCGGCGCAGAAGGCCTCGACCGCCTCGACCGGCGACATCCCCTTGGTCGCGGTGAAGAACAGGTACGGCACACCGGCCCTGTCGCAGAACTCCTGCACCAGCCGGGACTTGCCGACCTGGCGGCGTCCCCTGACGGCCATGGCGGAGCCGGTACCCGTCCGGCTGACCCGGTCGAGGCGCTTGGTCAGGGCAGCCAGCTCTCGCCGCCTGCCGATGAAAGGAACCGCGCTCACCCTGCCCCTTATGTAGATGACATCTACGTAGATGCAATCTACACACTCGCCGGGGACAGAGGCGCGCGGGCCGACGTCGAGAGTCGCCGCCGCGTTGCCGGCTATTCGTCGGGGTCGGCGATCTCCGCTACGCGTGCGCCGTCAAGCTCCAGGTCCGACCAGCGGCCGGCATCCAGCGTGAGGATGTCCGCGCTCTCCCGCCGTGCCAGCATCACCGTGTGCGCGTCCTCCCACAGTCGCTTGTGACTCAGCCGCGCAGCGGCCTGGCCGAGTTCGAGCGCATCGTCAAAGCCGCCCAGCGGCGCGTAGACCCCGTGCTCCAATCGGGCGATGCCTCGCACCGCCGGTAGGAACCCCGTCTCGTCGCCGCCACCCATCTCCGCGGCTACCGCGGCCACCACCAGCGCGGGCACCATCAACTGCAGCCCGCGCTCGTCAAGCTCGAACAGCATGGTGATCAGCGGGAGATCTCCCCGTGCGACCTCCGAAACCACGGTGGTGTCCAGGACGTACCCTCGCGTACTCACGGGCCGGTCCGCAGGTCGGCCTGCTCACGCTGCGCCAGCAGGTGCTCGGTCATCCGCCGCACCTTCGCCACTGCGTCAGGGTCGGATCGGACGGTCTTCACCGCGGCGCGCACCGTCGCGTCGGCCTCGCGGTCGGCCTCGGCTTGGCGCGCCAGGGCGGCGTTCACCACGGCCGACACCGATCGGGCTCGACCGGCTGCCACCTCGGCGTTGGCGTACTCAAGCAGATGCTCCTCGATTGTGACGCTGACCGCCTTCGTCGTCATACGATAATCATACGATGACGTCGTCGGCGGGAAAGGCGAACACCGGAAGTGCCTGCGTGACGGGCAATCCACAGGTCCGTCGGGGCACCACAGGTCCGCCCGGGGCGCTACAGGTCCGCCCGGGGCACTACACGGTGCGGCGGGGTGGGAGCAGGGCGTTGACGCGGTCGGAGCCGGGCCAGACGTAGGGGAGGTCGTCGGGGTCTCCGGGGAACTTCGGGCCGTAGAACTCCGGATCCTTGCGCAGCAGGGCCGAGCGGTGGCTGAGGTGGAGGGCGGGGTCCCCGAGCCAGGGCGGCAGTTCGTCCGCCTCCGCGAGGGCCGCCTGGGTGCGGGGCGTCGCGATGCCCCGGCAGTCGAGCAGTTCCCTGGTCATCGTCCCGGCGCAGGTGTCGGCGCGGCCCAGGTCGCACCAGGCCGCCACGATCTCCAGGCCGTAGCGGACCAGCGCCTCCTCGTACCCGGCCCACATGTGCGCCACCGGGTGGTGCCGCCAGCCGTACCCGGGAACGGTGAGCGTGCGCAGGATCTGCAGGGCCTCGACCCGCTGCTTGCCCAGGCGGAGCGGGTCGAGGACGCGGGCGGTGGCCGCGAAGTCGGGGTACGGCAGGAACGTCTGCATGTCGCCGCTCGGGTTACCCCGCCCGCCGGAGATATCCCCCGCGCCGGGGAGATCTCCGGCAGGCCGTGGCGTCAGTCGAACAGCACGATCTGCCGGAGCACCTCGCCGCCGCGCAGGGCGTCGACGGCGTCGTTCAGGTCGCCGATCCTGATGCGGGAGCTGATCATGCTGTCCAGGTCGAGCTTGCCGGCCTTGTAGAGGTTGACGAAACGCGGGAAGTCCCTGCGGACGTCGGCGTCGCCGTACAGCGAGCTGAGGATGTTCTTGCCCTCGAACAGCAGGTTGAAGGCGGTCAGCGGCACCTGGTCGTCCATGGCGCCCGCGCCGACGATAATGACGTCGCCGCCGCGCCGGGTGGCCTGCCACGCCGTCATGATCGCGGCCGACTTGCCGACCACCTCGAAGCCGTGGTCGAAGCCCTGGCCGCCGGTCAGCGTGCCGATCGCGTCCATGAGCTGGTCGGGGGTGCAGGCGTGGGTGGCGCCGACCTTCTTCGCGAGCGCGTGCTTGGACTCCAGCGGGTCGATCGCGAGGATCGTGGTCGCGCCGGAGATGCGGGCGCCCTGGATCACCGACAGGCCGACGCCGCCGCAGCCGACGACCGCGACGGTCGCGCCGGGGCGCACCTTCGCGGTGTTGAGCACCGCGCCGACGCCCGTCGTGATGCCGCAGCCGATCAGCGCCGCCGCCTCGTACGGCACGTCGGAGTCGACCTTGATCGCCCCCTGCCACGGCACGATGATCTCCTCGGCCCAGGTGCCGCACCCGGCCATGCCGAACGCCGGGGTCGCGCCGTCGAACAGGAACCGCGGCTCGGTGAAGCTCTTCATCATGTACGTCATGCAGAGGTTCGGCTGGCCGCCCACGCAGCTCGGGCAGTCGCCGCAGGCGGGCGTCCAGTTGATGATGACGTGGTCGCCCGGCTGCACGGTGGTCACGCCGTCGCCCACCTCGACGACCTCGCCCGCGCCCTCGTGACCGGGGATGATCGGGAGCGGCATGGGGAGCACGCCGGTGAGCACCGAGAGGTCGGAGTGGCAGACGCCGGTGGCCTTCACCCGCACCCGGACGTCACCCGGGCCCACCGGCGTCAGCGTGAAGTCGTCTCTGATGTCGAGCTTTTCGTCGCCGACCGCGTGGAGAAGCGCGCCGCGCATGGGGACCTCCTGGCCTTTCAGGGTTGGGTGCCGCGCGTCACTCGTCCTCGAGCGACAGCGCGGCCTTGGGGCAGGACCGGACCGCGTGGCGGACCCGGTCGAGCAGTTCGGCGGGCGGCTCGGGCATCAGCACGTGGAGGTTGTCCTCGTCGTCGACCTCGAAGACCTCGGGCGCCAGGCCCATGCAGACGGCGTTGGCCTCACACACGTCGTAGTCGACCTTGATCTTCATGGCGCGTCCTCCTCCTGTGCGTCACGTCGCGCTGGAGTTCACGTTAGGGCCTGTCCCTTGGATCTTTCGCCTACTGCGGTCGGCCAGGCGGCGCCTCGCTGCGTTGTCGTCGTCGCCCATAGCTCCGCTATGGCCTCCTCCTCCGCCTTGCGACGCATCCACCTGGCCGATCCTCGCTACGGCGAGATCCGCGGGACAGACCCATCGCCGCCGAGCTTGCGGTGATCCCAGGAGACGACGCGGGCCGGCTCGACCAGGTAGGCCACGCGCTTGCGTGCCGTGTGCTCGACGTACGCCCGCGCCTCGGGGCCGTCGACGGGCACGCCGGTCATCCGCCGGGTGACGTCCAGGCCGACCTCCAGGACGGCCGCCGGGTCGTCGATCAGCCGCGCCTTGCCGTAGACGAGCACGCCGCGCAACTGCGCGTACTCGTCCCCGGTCTCGATCAGGCAGCTCACCCGCGGATCGCGCTCGATGTTGCGGGCCTTCTGCGACTTGGCGTACGTCCAGAACGTGACGCGGCCGTCGTCGAGTCCGTAGAACATCGTGACCAGGTGAGGCGTGCCGTCGGGATTGATCGTGCCGAGCTGGAGCTTGCGGGCGTCCTGCAGGAGCCCGGCGATCTCTTCCTCGCTCATCGCGATGCGGGCGCGCTGGTTCACGAAGCAAAGTAGAACACGTTCCATCCGGGCGGACAAGGGGCAGTCCCGAACATCGTTCGGCTTGTTGGGTAGGGTGCCCGGCATGGCGACCCCGATGCCCGACGACCTGCGCCGCGCCGCCGAGGAGGCGCGCGGTTTCATGCCGCCCGCCGAGGGCGAGGCCCTGTACGAGACCGCCTGCGCGTACGGCTCCCGCGGGCCCATCTGCGAGATCGGTACCTACTGCGGCAAGTCGGCCGTCTACCTGGGCGCCGGGGCGCGGCGGGCGGGCACGGTGGTCTTCACAGTGGACCACCATCGAGGCTCCGAGGAGATCCAGCCGGGCTGGCCGCACCACGACCCCGAACTCGTGGACCCGAAGACCGGGCGGATGGACTCGCTGCCGTTCTTCCGCGACACGATCGCCGCCGCCGGCCTGGAGGACGAGGTGATCGCGATCGTGGGCCCGTCGGCCACGGTCGCCCGCCACTGGTCCACTCCGCTGGCCGTGCTGTTCATCGATGGCGGCCACTCGGAGGAGCCGGTGACGGCCGACTACGAGGGATGGGCGCCGCACGTCATGCGGGGCGGCGCGCTGGTCTTCCACGACATCTATCCCGATCCGGCCGACGGCGGGCAGGCGCCGTACCGGGTCTACCTGCGTGCGCTGGAGTCGGGCGCCTTCCGCGAGGTGCGGGTCGTCGGGTCACTGCGCGTACTGGAACGCGTCTGACGGCGCGTCTTGTCAGGCGCGGGCGCGCTCGCAGCCGCACTCGCCGGTGATGCGGGCCTCCCGGCCGCCGGCGTCGCGGAAGATCCCCGAGCCGGGGGTGGCGCGGGCGAGGGCGTCCGCGGCGAGCACGACCGCGGCGGCCGTGTATCCCGACCGCTCGTTGGGGAAGTGCCGCTCGTTCACGAACTGCCAGCCGGTCCAGTAGGAGCCGTCCTCGTGACGCAGGTGCTGCATGTCGGCGAACACCGCCAGTGCGCGCTCCCGCAGCCCGGCGGCGTCGAGCGCGAGCACCAGTTCGCACGACTCCGCGCCGGTCACCCAGGGCTGGTCGGAGACGCAGCGCGCGCCGAGGCCGGGCACGACGAAGGTGTCCCACTCCAGGTCGAACCGCCGCGCCGCCGCCGTCCCGCGTACGGCGCCGCCGAGCACGGGGTAGTACCAGTCCATCGAGAACCGGCTCTTGTCGGCGAACGCCTCCGGGTGGTCGGCGATCACGTGGCCGAGCTGGTCGGCGGCGAGCTCCCAGTCGGGCTGCGGGTCGCCCAGCCGCTCGGCGAGCAGCGCCCCGCACCGCAGGCCCTGGTGGATCGACGAGCACCCGGTGAGCAGGGCGTACTCCGCCGGACGTCCCTCGGCGTCGCGCTGCCACAGGATCTCGCCGCGCGCGGTCTGCAGGCCGATGACGAAGTCGAGGGCCCGCGCCACCACCGGCCACATCGACCGGGCGAAGTCCTCGTCCCCGGTCACCAGCAGGTCGTGCCAGACCCCCACGGCGATGTACGCCGCGTGGTTGGACTCCCCGGCCGCCTCGGCGGGCTCGCCGTCGCGGACCTTCATCGGCCAGGAGCCGTCCGGGCGCTGGTGCCGTACGAGCCAGTCGTAGCCCTTGCGGGCCTCCTCGCGCAGCCCGGCCACGGTCAGCGCCATCAGGCACTCGATGTGGTTCCAGGCGTCGATGTGGCCTTCGGGCCAGGGCACGCCGCCCTGGTCGTCCTGGACGGCGGCGATGCTCTCGGCCGTACGGACGACCTGCTCTGCGGTGATGATCCCCGGTACGTCCGGCACCCGCCTCATGCCGGTTTCCGGACATAGACCACGACGCTCTTGCCGATGAGGGGGTTGAGCACGGCCTCGGCCAGCCGGGTGGCGAGGGGGCGCTTCATGATGTCCCAGACGAGAAGCTCGTGGTAGGCCTTGGCCAGCGGGTGCTGGTCGTCGTTCACCCCGACCGCGCACTTGATCCACCAGTACGGCGAGTGCAGGCCGTGGGCGTGGTGGTGGCCGCCGACCTCCAGTCCGGACGCCTTCAGCTTCGCCTGGAGCTCCGCCAACGTATAAATCCGGATATGTCCGCCGGGGGCGGTGTGGTAGTCCTCCGACAGGGCCCAGCAGATCCGCTCGGGCAGGAAGCTCGGCACCGTGATCGCGGCCCGGCCGCCCGGCTTCAGCACGCGTACGATCTCGCGCATCGCGGCCATGTCGTCCGGGATGTGCTCCAGCACCTCGGCGGCGATGACGCGGTCGAACGACGCGTCGGGGAACGGCATGTCGAGGGCGTCGCCGACGACGGCGTCCCCGGTCGCGCCCGCCGGCACCTCGCCCTCCTTGTCCATTGCCGCGAACATGGCCGCCACGTTCTCCATCTCGGCGGCGTCCATGTCGAAGGCGACCACGTCGGCGCCCCGGCGCAGCACCTCGAAGGCGTGCCGGCCACCACCGGCCCCGAGGTCGAGGACGCGGTCGCCCGGTCCGACGGGCAGCCGGTTGAAGTCGACGGTCAGCACTCGGTGCCTGCCTTTCGTGGGTTCTGGGGAGTCACCGGTTCTGGGGTCACCGGTTCTGGGGAGTCACCGGGAGACGCTCATCGGGAGACGCTCATCGGGAGACGCGGCGCGCGGCGATGGCCTCGTGGTAGGCCTCGACCGTGCGGCGGGCGACGACCGGCCACGCGTACCGCTCCATCACGCGGTCGTAGCCGCGCCGGCCGAACTCCGCGCGCTCCTCGGGGGAGTCGAGCAGGCGGCGCAGCACGGCGGCCAGCTCCTCGGGGTCGCCCGGTGTGACCTGCACGGCCGCGTCGCCGACCACCTCGGGCAGGGCACCCGTACGCGAGGCGACCAGCGGCGTGCCGCACGCCATGTGCTCGACGGCCGGCAGCGAGAACCCCTCGTACAGCGAGGGGACCACCGCGACCTCGGAGGTGGCGATCAGCTCCGCCAGCTCCTCGTCGGGGATGCCGTGCACGAACCGTACGCGGTCGTGCAGCGACAGCTCGTTGACGAGCTGTTCCGTGGGTCCTCCGGGAGTGGGCCTGCTCACCACGGTGAGGTTGACCTCGCGCTCGGTGGCGAGCTTGGCGACCGCCCGCAGCAGGGTCGCCACGCCCTTCATGGGCGAGTCGGCGCTGGCCACGGCCACGATCGAGTTCTCCCGCTTCGGCAGTTCCGGCCGGGGGTGGAAGAACCGCGTGTCCACACCGAGCGGGATCAGCCGCATGTTGGACTGCGGCACGTTGAAGTCGCGGTGGATGTCGGCGAGCGACGACTCGCTGACGGTCAGGATCGGGCTCAGCCGGGGCGCCACGATGCTCTGCATGCGCACGAAGCCGTACCAGCGGCGCATCGACAGCCGCTTCCAGCCCTTGGCGGCCTTCAGCTCGATCCGCCGGTCCACGCTGATCGGATGGTGGATTGTGCCGACCACGGGGAACAGCCGCTGGATGCCGAGCAGGCCGTAGCCCAGCGTCTGGTTGTCCTGGACGACGTCGAAGTCGCCGCGCCGCCTCTTCAGCTCCCGGTAGGCGCGCAGGCTGAACGTCAGCGGCTCGGGGAAGCCGGCCGTCCACATCGTGGCGACCTCGAGCGCGTCGATCCAGTCGCGATACTCGTCGCGCTTCGGTGTGCGGAACGGGTCCTCGTCGCGGTAGAGGTCCAGGCTCGGCACCTTGTTGAGGATCACGCCCTCGTCCAGCTCCGGGTAGGGCTGGCCGGAGAAGACCTCGACGTGGTGGCCCAGAGCGACGAGCTCGCGGCTTATGTGGCGCAGGTACACCCCCTGGCCGCCGCAGGTGGGCTTGCTGCGGTAGGACAGCAGCGCGACTCGCAGCCTCTCCGCCAAGAGGCACCCCTTTCCAGCCGGTTTCCAGCCGTGCCCCCGTGGGGCTGCTGCCAGGAACACTACCATTTGACCTTAGATGGGGTAGGTGAGGTGGAAAGGGTCCTCGCTCGACTCTCACCCTGCCGACCTGGGGTGTTAGCTTACCCGAACGAGATTCGGTGCAACACGTTCTAGCGCGTAGATGTAGGCACGGCCGGGCAGGGCGGTACATTCGCCTCTCATAGGCCAAGTTGGGCGCTACGAGGAGGATCCGTTGGCCAGGCGTGCGCTGATCACCGGCATCACCGGTCAGGACGGCTCCTATCTCGCAGAACACCTGCTGAGCGAGGGATACGAGGTCTGGGGCCTGGTCCGCGGGCAGGCCAACCCCCGCGTCCCGCGCGTGCGCCGGCTCCTGCAGGACGTACGGCTGGTCCGCGGCGACCTGCTCGACCAGGGGTCGCTGATCTCGGCGGTGGAGAAGGTGCAGCCGGACGAGGTCTACAACCTGGGGGCCATCTCGTTCGTGCCCATGTCGTGGGAGCAGGCCGAGCTGACCGCCGAGGTGACCGGCATGGGCGTGCTCCGGGTGCTGGAGGCCATCCGCGTCTGCTCGGGGATCACCGCCTCGCGCGGCTCGTCGGCCGGGCAGATCCGCTTCTACCAGGCGTCGTCCTCGGAGATGTTCGGCCAGGTCAGGGAGACGCCGCAGACCGAGCGCACCCCCTTCCACCCCAGGTCGCCGTACGGCGTGGCCAAGGCGTACGGGCACTTCCTCACCCAGAACTACCGCGAGTCGTACGGCATGTTCGCGGTGTCGGGCATCCTGTTCAACCACGAGTCGCCCCGCAGGGGAGCCGAGTTCGTCACCCGCAAGGTCTCCCTCGGCGTCGCGCGGATCAAGCTCGGCATGGCCACGGAGCTGCGCCTGGGCAATCTGGAGGCGCGCCGCGACTGGGGGTTCGCCGGCGACTTCGTCCGGGCCATGCACATGATGCTGTCGGCCGCCGAGCCCGAGGACTACGTCATCGGCACCGGGCGCACGCACTCGGTGCGCGAGCTTGTCGAGGCGGCGTTCGCCGCCGCCGGCCTGGATTGGGAGCGGCACGTCGTCTGCGACGCGTCCCTGCACCGTCCGGCGGAGGTCGACCTGCTGTGCGCGGACCCGAAGAAGGCCCGCACCCAGCTCGGCTGGGAGCCGACGGTGTCGTTCGAGGAGCTCGTGGCGATGATGGTCGAGGCCGACCTGCGCCTGCTCGCCGACGGCGGCGATCCCGAGCAGGACTCCTCCTGGGCCTGACGTCCGGGACGGGGCTCACCGGTAGCCCGGCGGCGCCGCCGTCGTCGCGCTCCAGCCGGTCGTCCCAAGATTGACACAAAACCTACCAATTGTGCATGCTTTTCCGCATGTGGCAATCCAGGCCGGATGCCGTGTCTCCGGCGCGGCGCGGGCACGAGCAGGCCGTGCTCGGCCTGCTGCGCGCGCACGGCCCGCTCAACCGGGGCGAGCTCAGCCGGCGGTGCGGCCTGTCGCGCACGACCCTGCACGACACGCTCAGCGGGCTGCTGGCGACGGGCGCGGTGATCAGCGCGATGCCCGACGAGGCGCCGCGCGGCCGGGGCCGGCCCGCCGAGAAGCTGGCCCTCAATCCCACGGTCGGCCAGGCCATCGGCATCGACTTCGCCCGCCGCGCGGTGCACGTCGCGGCCGTCGGCGTGACGTACGAGATCGTGGGCTCGGCGGGGGAGGCGCACGCGCCCGGCCTGCCGTGGGCCGACCGGGTGGCGCTCGCCGAACGGCTCGTCCGCAGGCTCGTCGGCGGCGGGTCGTGGCAGAGGGTGCTCAAAGGCGTGGGCGTGGGCGTCGTGGGGCCGGTGGCCGGGGCGCGGACCGGGACACTCTCCGGCGTCGGGGCCCTGCTCGGGGAGCGCTTCGGCGGGCCGGTGCTGCTGGACAACAACACCAGGCTCGCGGCGCTCGCCGAGTCGACGTGGGGCGCGGCCACCGGCGACCAGGACGCGCTCTATCTGCGGCTCTCGTACGGCGTCGGCGGCGGGGTGGTGGCCGGAGGGGTGTTGCACCGCGGCGCCGACGGGGTGTCGGGGGAGATCGGGCACATTCCGGTGGACCCGGGGGGAAGGCCCTGCGAGTGCGGCGGCAGGGGGTGCCTGGAGACCGTCGCCTCGATCAGGGCGGTGCTCGACGCGTACCGCGCCAGGGGCGGGCGCGGCGACGACCTGCCCGCGCTGGCGGCGCCGTGGAGGCGGGAGACCCGATCGCGCTGGGCCTGCTGCGCGACGTGGGCACCGAGATCGGCCGGGTGCTCGCCGCGCTGTCCAACGCGATCGGGCCGAGGGTGATCGTCATCGGCGGCGAACTGGCCGAGATCGGCGCTCCGCTCCTTGGGCCCGTCCAGGAGGCCCTGGACGCGGGCGCGGTGCCGATCTCGCGTCACCGGCTGACCCTGCGCCGGGCGGCGCTCGGCGACGTCGCGGGCGCCCTCGGCGGCGTCGCCCTGGCGCTCGGGGAGTCACCGCTGCTGTCGCGCTACCCGGCCGCGGAGCCGGAGCCCGGCCCCGCCGATTCATCCGCCGGCAGGTACGGCGAGGCTGCGGCCCGGCCGCGCCTGGCCCTGACCCCGCTGTCCTGAGAGTCCTCAGCCGAGTGTGACGGGCAGCGTCTTGATGCCGTTGATGAAGTTGGACCGCAGCCGCGTGGCCTCGCCGCTGCGCCGGATGCCGGGCAGGCGCTGGGCCAGCACCTCGAACAGCACCCGAAGCTCCAGCTTGGCCAGGTGGTTGCCGAGGCAGAAGTGCGCCCCGCCGCCGCCGAAACCGATCTGAGGGTTGGGGTCGCGGCCGATGTCGAACTCGTCGGGCCGCTCGAAGACCTCCTCGTCCCGGTTGGCCGACGCGTAGAAGACCACCACCTTGTCGCCCTCGGCGATCTTCTGGCCGCGGATCTCGGTGTCCGCCGTGGCCGTACGCCGGAACAGGTTGACCGGGGACACCCAGCGGACGATCTCGTCGGCGGCCGTCCTGGCGAGGGAGGGGTCGTCCACCAGGCGCTTCCACTGGTCCGGGTGCTCGAAGAGGGTCAGCATGCCTCCGGACGCCGCGTTCCTGGTGGTCTCGTTGCCCGCCACGATCAGCAGCAGGACGAACAGGTCGAACTCGTCCTCGGTCAGCGTCTGCCCGTCCTCGTCGGGCTGCAGGAGCCTGGTGACGATGTCGTCGCGCGGGTCCTGCCTGCGGGCCGCGGCCAGCGTGTGGGCGTACGAGTAGACCTCGAAGGCGGCGGCCTGCCCCTCCTCCGGGCTGGTGGAGTAGTCGGGGTCGTCGCTGCCGATCATGCGGTTGGACCACTCGAAGATCTTGTCCCGGTCCTCGACCGGAGCGCCGAGCAGCTCGCAGATCACGTACAGCGGGAGCGGCGCGGCGATGTCCCGCACGAAGTCGACCTCGGGCTTGGCCTGGACCTCGTCCACCAGCGCGTGGCAGATGTCCCGGATGTGCTCCTCCAGCCGCCCGATCTGCCGGGGGGTGAAGCCGCGGTTGACCAGCGAGCGGCGCCGGGTGTGGTCGGGCGGGTCCTGGTTGAGCATCATCAGCCGCTGGAACTCGCGCTGCTCCTCGGGCATCTCGTCGAACAGCGCCAGTTTCCGGGCCGAGGAGAACAGGTCGGAGTGACGGGAGACGTGGACGACGTCCGCGTGCTTGGTGACCGCCCAGAACCCGGGCCAGTCGCCCTGTCCCTCGTGCCAGTAGACGGGCGCGTTGTCCCTGAGCCAGCGGAGCTGGTCGTGCGGCACCCCGCTGCGCGCGTAGCGGTCCTTGTCGACGAGGTTGATTTCCATGCATCCACCTAATCGGGTTTGGCTGCCCTTGATAAGAGGGACGATCGCCCTGTCGGCGCCCGCCGATAGTGTGATCAAGCGCTTGTTCGTGCTGATTCTGAAACGTGTTCTATTACGTGGGTGACGGCCCGTCAAGCGACCCGGAGGTGACGGATCGCTGCCGCCGCCTTGTCGGTGGGCTCTGGTACGACTGGGCACATGGGTGTGAGCGTCGAGGAGTTCCTGGCCATGCTGGACCGGTTGCCCGAGGTCAGCCAGGGTGAGGGCGGCGACTGGGTCTCGTTCAAGGTGCGCGGCAAGGGTTTCGGCTACCTGTGGGAGCGCACCGAGACGGTGGGCCTCAAGGCGACGATCGAGGAGCAGATCGCGCTGGTGGCCGAGCGGCCCGAGGTGTTCGAGCCACAGTTCACCGCCGGGCGTTTCGGCTGGGTCGTGGTCCATCTGGAGAAGATCGACCCGGACGAGCTGTTCGAGCTGGTCACCGAGGCGTGGTGCCTCACCGCGCCGAAGTCCCTCGTCGAGGCGCACGAATCCCGCTCCTAGCGCGCGGCGGGGTGCGGTCACAGCGCGCGGCGCAGCCACTCCTCCACGCCCGCGATGTGGACGGTGGCCCACGCCTGGGCGATCTCCGGCCGGCGCCCCGCGATGGCCTCGTAGATGGCGGTGTGCTGCGCCCGCGTCGTCTCGGCCGCGCCCTCCTGGGTGAGGCCGCGCCAGATGCGGGCCCGCGCGGTGGGGCCGGAGATGCTCTCGATCAGCGAGCTGAGCACGGGGTTGCCGGAGCCCAGGGCGATCCGCTGGTGGAATCGCAGGTCGTTGGCGACGAAGTCCTCCGTGCTCGGCTTCTCCGGGAACGCGTCCAGGATGTCGCGCAGTTCGGCGACGTCCTCGTCGGTCATCCGGGTCGCCGCCATGGCGGTGGCCGCGGGTTCGAGGATGCGCCGCACCTCGAAGAACTGCAGGACCGTGTCGTCCTGGTGGAAGTCGACCACGAACGACAGGGCGTCCAGCAGCAGGCGTGGATCCAGGCTGGTGACGTAGGTGCCGTCGCCCTGCCGCACGTCGAGCACGTTGATCAGGGCGAGCGCGCGGACGGCCTCCCGCAGCGAGTTGCGGGACAGCCCCAGCCGCTCGGCCAGGTCGGCCTCCCGGGGCAGCCGGTCGCCCGGACCCAGCTCGCCCGACAGGATCATGTCCTTGATACTGCTGATCGCCGCGTCGGTGACCGCCACGCCCCGTCTCCCTGCCGCGCGCCTTCGTCCGGGGGCCGCCCAGAGGCGTCCCCGGGGAATTGTACGGCCGGGCCCTATTCGTCCTGGCCGGGCCATTCCTTCTGGCCGGGCAGGGAGCCGATCCCGGCTTGGTGGTCCCCGAGCCGCTTGATGATCTCGGCCAGCTCCGCGCGGGTGTGGATGCCGAGCTTGCGGTAGATGCGGGCGAGGTGGGTGTCCACGGTCCGTTTGCTGATGGACAGCTCGGTCGCGACCTGGAGGTTGCTCATGCCGCGCAACACCAGTTCGGTGACCCGCATCTCCCCGGCCGTCAGGGGCGACGGGCCGTCGGCCTGCCCGCCGCGGGCTCGGCCGCCGGCCGTTGCGAGGTTGCGCTCGGCGAGCGCGGCGAGCCGTACGGCGCCGCAGCCGTCGGCCAGCGCGTATGCCTCGTTGAGCGTGTCGTGGGCGCGGCGCGCCTCCCCGGCGGCCTGCAGGGCGATGCCCAGGCGCAGCATCGCTCGGATGCGCTCCATGGCTCCGCCCGGCCCGTCGAGCACTGTCATCGCCTCGGTGAGCAGGTCGAGCCTTCGGCTGCCCTCGACGGTCGTGCTCGCGATGCTCAGCGCGCGGCCGATGCTGTCCGGGGCGCCCCAGGCCCTGGCCAGCTCCAGCTCCTCCTCCGCCAGGCGGCGGGCGGTCCCGTGCTGGCCGAGCCGCAGGTAGGCCAGCGCCGCCTGGCCCCGCCAGCCCGCACACGCCGGGTTGACGACCCCGGCCGACAGCAGCTGCCGTCCGGCCTCCAGCAGGGCGCGCAGCCCTTCGCGGACCTCGCCCCTGGCGATCGACACCCGGCCCCGGGCCTCCAGCAGGGTCCCCTGCAGGAGGGGGTGCACCGGTTCGCGCGCGGCGACCTCGTCGAACAGCGCGTGGGCGACGTCGAGTTCGTCGCGCTCGAGGAGCACGCGGGCCGCGCAGGACACGGCGGCGACGTGCAGCCCGGGGGCGTGCGACCCCCGCGCGAAGTGGATGGCCTCGCGGGCGTGCGCCAGTGACGCGCGCAGCTTCCCCTTGCGGTAGGCGACGTCCGACAGCAGCGTGCCGGCGAGGGCCTGACCGGTCATCGAGGCGTGCGCCCGCGCCTCGGCGGCCACCTGCTCCGACCAGTACGCCGCCTCGTCCACCCGGCCCGCCCACAGCAGCGCCATGACCAGCGTCGGCGGGATCGGCCCGCCTCCGTCGAGGCAGCGCCGGGCCAGGGTCAGCGTGCGGTGGAGGTGCCTGCCCCTGGCCGCGCCGGACAGCGCGGCGGTGGCGAGGTAGTCCCGCGCCCCCGCGCTCGTGGCGGCGCCGGGCTCGGCGTTGAGCTGCCGCATCGCCGCGCGTGAGCCGTACGACTGGCCGGTCAGCAGCGCCTGCGCGCTGAGCCGCAGCAGCACCTCACGGTCGGGGAGCCGGCCGGTCGGATCGTCGTCGAAGCCCCGGGCGATGTCGCAGAAGGCCGAGGCCGCTTCCGGGGAGTTGAGCGTGAGCAGGGCGGTGGCGAAGGGCGCCAGGGAGTCCGCCCGCTCCCCGGTGTCGCCGGCGAGGGCGGTCACCGTGCGGAAGTGCCGCAGACAGGCCGGGATGTCGAGGTGCACCTCGACGGCGCCCAGCTCGGCCGTCACCTGCAGGACGGCCTGGTCCTTGGCCGTGGCGAGCGCGCGGTGCAGATAGCGGGTCGCGTCCTCCCAGGCGTTCTCGGAGACCGCCTCCCGCGCGGCCTCGCGCAGCACGGAAACGGCCCACGGGTCGCCGGTGGGGCTCGCCGACAGGAGGTGCCGGGCCGACCGCTTGGGCGGCGAGCCGAGGCGGTGCAGCAGCGAGGCCGCCCGCCGGTGCAACTCGTCGCGCGCGCGGGGGTCCATGCGCGCGAGGATCGTCGACTGGACGAGGTCGTGCGTGAACCGCTGCGGCGGGCTGCCCTCCAGCAGGCCCGCCCCGGCGAGCGCGTGGCCCGCCTCCTCGGCCGCGACCGCGCCGTACCCGGCCAGCATCGCCGCCGTCTCCAGCCCGGCGTACGGCGCGATGATGGCCAGGCTCTGCAGGAGGGCGAGAAGGGACGGATACCTGCCGCCGAGCCATTCGAGGACGGTCTCCGACAGGGCCGTCGCGCCGATCCGCATCACGCGGGGCAGCTCGGACCTGTCCGGCAGGACGTCGGCGGCGGCCAGCCGTCCCGCCGTCTCCAGCAGGAGCAGCGGATTGCCCTTGGTCAGGCGGTGGCAGGCCGTCACGATCTCGTCGTCCACGGGAGCGCCCAGTGCCGACTCCATGAGCGTGGCGGCACATCTCCGGCACAGTGCCGAGGGCCGCAGCGACCGCGCGTACGGCAACGCCAGGATGTCCCAGACCGCGTCGCCGGCGCTGCGGTCCTCCACGTCGCAGGTCAGGATCATCGCGATGGGCAGGCCGTCGAGCCGCCTGGCGATGTAGGAGCACCACTGCGCCGACTGCGGGTCGGCGTGGTTGAGGTCGTCGACCGCGATGATCAGCGGCTGTCCCGCGGTCAGCGAGCGAGTGGCCCGGTAGAGGTCGTCGAGCAGTGCGGCGGGCACGACGGGGGCGCTCCCGTCGTACGGCACCGCCGCCAGTGCGGGCGTGCGCACACCTCCGTCGAGGACGGCGGCGGGGGCGCCGGGGTCGGCCCGTTTCGAGCCGCTCATCATCGGGTCGAACAACTGCCGGACGATGCCGAACGCGAAGGAGCGCTCGTCGGCGTGGCCCCGGGCGCTGAGCACGACACCGCCCGGCCTGCGCGCCAGCGCCGCGTGCAGCAGCCGTGTCTTCCCGATCCCTCGCGTGCCCTGAATCACCAGTACGGCCGGTTTCCCTTCGGCAAGCCCGGCCAGTACCTCGTCGACGACCCCTAGCTCCTTGTCCCGGTGCAGTAGTACCGGCCGCCCTGAGGCCATCCCTACCCCCGGAGCACATACTGATTTTTCTCGACATACGGATCATGCCGGACAGGGCCAGCTGGTTGTCAATACTTGAAATCGGTATGAGTAAACACAATATTGCTGACTCGTGAAAGCAACCTCTTGTCATGATTTCCTGTCCGCCGGATAGGGGAGGCCGCCCGTCCGAGCCGGAACCCCTGCGGCGTCGGCAATGCGGCCGGCCGAATCATCGCGGCAGGTCGGCGGCACAGACCCCGGGAGGCGGTCCGCATACGTATTCCGCCGCGCCGCCCGCGGTACGCATCACCGTACGCACAGGGCCGGGTCCCGCTTTGTGCGCGCCGGGTGTACGTATGCGTCGGCGCGATGACAAATACGTCTTTACTTTTTGCGGAATCCAATGGAATTCTCCGCTCATCGGCTAATCGCGCAGTGAATGGCGGGGGGCATGGAACGGCCACGGCTCAAGGCGCACTTCAGCACCGAAGTCCTCGACGACGCGAAAGTCTTCCTTCTGGCGGAAGGCCAGCACTATCTCGTACGCGGCGCGGGCTCGGGCCGCGTCCTTCCCTATCTCGACGGCCGGCACACCGTCATGGACATCGTCCAGGCCCTCGCCGGCGAACTGTCCCCGGCCCAGGCGGTGCTCGCCATCCGGCGCTATGAGGCCGCCGGTCACCTGGTCGAGGGCCGGCCGCCCCTGACCGACCCGGTGCTCGCCTTCTGGGACGCGCAGGGCGTCGACCCCGCGGCCGTCGTCACGGCCCTGGAGCGGACGTCCTTCCGGCTGTTCGCGGGCGCGGGCGTCGACCCCGGCCCGGTCGAGGCGCTGCTGCGCGAGCACGGGCTGCGCACGGATCCGGACGGCGACGGCACGGTCGTGGCGGTGGTCGACGACTACCTGGACCCGGGCCTGGAGGAGCTCAACGCCGAGTGCCTGGCGGCCGGGCGGCCCTGGGTGCTGGTCAGGCCGGCCGGCACCGTGGCCTGGCTGGGACCGCTGTTCCAGCCGGGCAGCACGGGCTGCTGGGCGTGCATGTCCCAGCGGATCGAGGGCAACCGGCAGGTCGAGCGCTACCTCGCGGGCAAGCGGGGGGACGGGCTGCCGCCGTATCACCCGGTGCGCGAGGCCCTCCAGGGCGGCGCCGCGGCGGTGGGCGGGCTGCTGGCGGCCGAGCTCGTACGAACCGCCGCCACGGGCCTGCCGTCGACCCTGCAGGGCAAGATGATCACCGTCGACCTGCGCACGCTCACCAGCGCCGAGCACCAGCTGATCCGGCTGCCGCAGTGTCCGGTGTGCGGCGACCCCTCGCTGATCCGCGAGCGCGAGCCGAAGGTCACGCTCGCCTCCCGGTCCGCCCGCCACGTGACCGACGGCGGCTACCGGGTCGAGCTGCCCTCGGCGACGTACGCCCGGCTGGAGCGGCACATCAGCCCCTACCTGGGCGCGGTCACCCGGCTGCGCCCGTGGGCCGACGAGGACAACGGCGTGACCTACAGCTTCACCGCGGGTCACAACTTCGCGATGCTCGGCGACAACATGGACCTGCTGCGCCGCAACCTGCGCGGGCAGAGCGGCGGCAAGGGCCGGACCGAGATCCAGGCCAAGGTCAGCGCCCTGTGCGAGGCGATCGAGCGCTACTCGGGCGTGTGGCGCGGCGAGGAGCCGGTGCTCAAGGCGGCCCACGCCGACCTCGAGGAGGGTCTCGCGGTCCACCCGAGTGACCTGCTGCTGTTCTCCGACAAGCAGTACGGCGACCGGGACGCCTGGAACAGCGACCCCTCGCACCGGCTGCACCTGGTGCCCGAGCGGTTCCGCACCGACCTGCCGCTGGACTGGTCGCGAGCCTGGTCGCTGACCGCCGACGAGGAGCGGCTGGTCCCCGCCGGCTACGCCTGGTATGGCCATCCCGACCTGGAACGCCACTTCTACTGCGTCGGCGACTCCAACGGCAGCGCCTCAGGCAACACGCTGGAGGAGGCGATCCTGCAGGGGTTCTGCGAGGTCGTGGAGCGGGACGCGGTCGCGCTGTGGTGGTACAACCGGGTCCGGCGGCCCGCCTTCGACCTCGACTCGCTCAAGGACCCGTACGTCGACACGTTGCGCGAGTTCTACGCCGACATGGGCCGCAGTCTGTGGCTGCTCGACCTGACGACCGACCTCGGCGTCCCGGCCTTCGCCGGCGTCTCCCACCGGCTCGACCACCCGGTGCAGGACGTCATCGTGGGTTTCGGCGCCCACCTCGATCCCCGGATCGCCGCGCTGCGGACGCTGACCGAGGTCAACCAGTTCCTCCCGTCCGTACGCCGCAGGGACGAGAACGGCGAGACGATCTACCACGACGACGACATCGCCACACTCCGCTGGTGGAAGGAGACCACCATCGAGAGCGACCCCTGGCTGCTGCCCGACCCCGCGCAGCGCCCCCGCACGCTCGCGGACTACCCGGTGTCCGAGGGCGCCGACCTCGCGGCCGACGTGGAGACCTGCGTCGCCCGGGCCGCCGCGTGCGGCCTGGAGGTGATCGCGGTCGACCAGACGCGGCCGGATCTGGAGCTCAACGTCGCCCGGGTGCTGGTCCCCGGCATGCGGCACTTCTGGCGCCGGCTCGGCCCGGGCCGCCTGTACGACGTCCCGGTGGCCCTCGGCTGGCGGACGGAACCGGCTCTGGAAGAGGAGCTCAACCCCACCAGCGTCTTCTTCTGACCCGATAGGGGGGAGCCCATGCACACCGTTCAGGTGCGGCTGCGCCGCGACGCCGGCCTGTCAGAACCGGAGGAGACGCCGGGGGCGGTCACCCTGGCCACGCCGTTCGGCCCCGCCGCGCTGCGGGACCTGCCTCCGGGCACGGTCGCCGCGCTGCGCGCGCTCGCCGGCGGCGCGAGCGAGGACGAGCTGGCCAGGACCGTCACCGAGCACGACGGCGACGGCGGGCTGTTGCGCTGGCACCTGCTGCTGCGCAAGCTGTCGGCCGGGGCGTTGCTGGAGCGGGCCGTCCTGGTGCCGTCCGGCGGAGAGACGGTGCCGTCCGGCGGAGAGACGGTGCCGTCCGGCGGAGAGGTGGTGCCTTCCGGGGGCGAGCCGGTGGCCGTGCTGCGCCCCTACGGCGGCGGCCCGGTGCGCCCGGCCGCGCCGCTCGCCGCGGACGCGCGCGTGCGCC
>NZ_MWJN01000139.1:0-20038 GCF_002027145.1 Microbispora sp. GKU 823
GTCCAGGTCACCAACAACCTGCTCATCGGCGGCACCTACACCATCAGAGTCAGAGCCGCCTCCGGCGCCGTCGTCCGTGACAACGCCGTCGTGAACAAATCGTGGGACTACGGCCCCTCCGACACCGACTGCTCGAAGACGAACTGGACGGGTAACAGGCTGGTCACCATCGACGACGATTACACCGTCACGAGTACGGTCGGACCTCTGGAGTGCGTGGGCTGAGGCTCTTCCCCGCCACCGCGTTCTCCTGCCGGGCGACGCGCAGCAGGGCTCCCGCCGCACCGATCTGGACGAACATCAGGCCTGTCGCCGCCGGGTACGAGAGCTGGTCGAACGTGATTGAACAGACTACTGGGACCAGCAGCGGCGCGGTCATGGACAGGGCGAGGTCCCGCAGCACCGGGTCCGCGGTGAGGTGCCTGGCTCGCTGGGCGGCGTAGACTCCCATCCCCACCAGCACCAGGAACGCCAGCACGCCGACGATTCCCGACTCCACCAGCGTCAGCAGGTACTGGTTGTCGAAGACCTGGTGTTTGGGCGCGTACCAGGTGGCCAGGCCACGGCCCAGCCACGGATGGCGGAGGAACTCCTCCAGCGCGTTGGGGTAGTCGTGCACGCGGTACCGGATGCTGTCGTCGGAGCCGAAGCCGGCGAACAGCCGATAGAACGTGCCCAGCACGCCCGGCATGACGATCTGGACCATCACCAGGAACCCGAGCACCACGCCGATAGCCCGGAGGCGGCGCCGCGCCGGCCAGCCCGCCATCAGGACCACACCGACCGTGGCGACCGCGATCACGCCTGTACGCGAGACCGAGTAGACCAGTCCCATGGCGATCATGGCGGTGCAGAACCACCAGCGCAGCGGCGAACTGCCGCGGTCCCGTGCGTGCAGGGCATAGTGCACGGCGACGGGAAGGATCATGGCCGAGACCACGGCGAACTCGATGGGGTGCCCGAGGGTGGCCGCGACCCGGTTCAGGTCGTCTCTGCCGAGGACGTTGGTGATGCCCTCCACGCCGTTGGCCTGCAGGAAGGGCAGCGCCATGTAGGCGGTGAGGTCGAACTCCAGGATGGATTGGAACCCGCCGACGATGGACACCACGACACCGGCGACGACCATCCCCCGCATCACGAGATCGAGTCGTCGCCTGTTTGCCACGCCGTCGCACACGGCGAGACCCAGGCCGATCCCGCCGACCAGCACCACCAGGGCGTGGTCCATCAGGTTCAGTTCGTCCTTCTCGAGGTAGCCGAAGGCGGCGTGACCGTAGACGGCCAGGCTGGCGGCAAGGTAGAGGAACAGTCCGGTGCGGGCGGGGTTGCGTCCCTTGGCCGCGCCCAGCGTGGTGGTGGACTGGGCGAACAACCAGAACAGCCCCAGCGCCAGGCCCACCACGTCCGCCGGAGTCACCGACAGAGGCAGTCCGCGAAGGATCATGCGGGCGGGGACGCACAGCAGCGCCACGATCGCCACGACAGCCAGCGTCGCGCTGTCGGCCGCCTGGAAACCCTCGGGGAGGCGTCGGGGTCCGAGTGCCGTCGTCTCCCCGGCCGTGGAGACGGCCATCACACCGTCTGCTCCGCCTTGGGCGCCGACGGGGCCGGCGCGTGCAGGCGCCTCTCCTGGCCCGTCGTCCGCCTCCCGCGGGCGCGACGATGAACGACGAAGCTTTCGACGGCGAAGGCGGCCGTGAGGCTGCCCATGAGGCTCAGGGCAATGGCCGCGGCGGCGGCGCGGCTCCTGCTGCCCTTCTTCGCCTCAGGAGTCGTGGGCTCGACGACGTGCGTGATGGTGAGGAACGTCTTCGGTGGCGCACCCACGGCCTTCTGGCGCCGGGCCAGTTCGACGTCGGCCTGCGCCATCACCTTGGCGACCAGTGCCGTGGCTGTTCCGGGGTCCGGAGCCTCGGCCTCCACGAAGACGAACGGACCGCTCATCATCAGTTCGGGGTTGGTGCTCCCGTTGGTGACCTTGTAACCGACGTCGCCGCCCCGCGGCACGCCGAGCCGTTCTCCCATCTCCGGCGCGCCGAGCGCCTGAATCAGCAGCGACGCGGTCATGTTGAGCCCGTAGTCGAAGGTGACCAGGGGATTGGATCGGGGGTTGACCAGCTTGGGATCGTCGGGCACGCTCGCCCCGGTGGTGGGGATCGTGATCAGCATGATGCCCTGGGAGGCGTAGGTCACGGGGACCCGGATGTAGACGAAAAGCGTCGCGCCCATACACAGGACGAAGGTGGGCAGCACCACGTACCATCTCCGGAACAGCACGAGGACTGTCCCCCACAAGTCCATCTGATCCCTCCCCGTGCGGTCCTACTGACTATCGCACGGAGCCCCTGGTTTTGTTACGGCAACGCGTGATAAGTCTGACCAGCCGCTATAGACGTCTTCGACCGGAGGTCACGATCGATGCCAGAGCTGGCCGTCATCACCCCGACCTGGAAGCCGGACCGGGACTTCTTCGCGGCCCTGCACCGCTCGTTTCTCCAGTTCACTTCTGAGGACACGGTCCATCACGTCATCGTGCCCTGGGCTCACAAATCACACTTCACCCAATTCGCCGGGCCGCGCTGCCGCATTTGGACGCATTCCGAATTACTCCCCCGCCGTTATGTCCGCATGCCCGGCGGTGTGTGGGTCAATACGCGGCGCCCGTGGCCGCCGGTGCGCGGCTGGGTCATGCAGCAGGCGGCCAAGATAGCGGCTGCCGGCATCGTGGAGGCGGACACGGTTCTACTCGCCGACTCAGACGTGGTGTTCGTCCGCCCGGTCGAGGTCGGCGCCTTCTCCGCGCATGATCGGATCACGCTGTTCAGGAAGGAGGACGCGGTTCACGCGGGAATGGAGCGGCACGTCATCTGGCACCGGGTCGCCCGCGAACTGCTCGGACTCCCGGCCGCGCCGCCGCCGCCGCTGAACGACTACGTCGACGCGCTGGTCTTCTGGGACCCCGTGCGGGTGCGGGCCATGCAGGAGCGCATCACAGAGGTCACCGGCCTGCCCTGGGCCGACGCCTTCACCTCCCAGCTGCACGTCTCCGAGTTCATCGTCTACGGCGTGTACGCCGACGAGTTCCTCGGCGAGGAGCAGCGGCCCGCTACCAGCCCCGAGATCTGCCACAGTGCCTACATCAGGACGCCGATGGACCACGAGGCCGCCATGGCGTTCGCCGACCGCATCGGCCCGGACGCCATCGGCATGATGATCTCGTCGCACTCGCACACCTCGGCGGAGGTCCGGGAAGCCGCCGCACGGCGGTGCGCCGAGGTGGCCGCGTCGCGCTGACCCGGGTGCCGGTTTCGCGGTGCGGGTCAGCCGCCGCGTTTACCGGGCGGTCGCCCCGACGAGCCGTTCTCCGAAGGCCGCCCGCCCACGGCGCTGTCCGCTGTGAGCATCGGATCCATGATGATGACCACGGTCTGGTCGGACTCGTCGTCGGCATCGGTCACGGACGTGCCGTTCGCGGGCGGGGGATCGTCTACGACCGGCCGCGGGTCGTTCTGGGTGGACAAGGCGGATGAGGAGGCGTCGGCGACCGTCGTGCCGGGCGGGGCGACAGGCGATCCGATGCGCGGCCGATCCTGCGTGGAGGCGGGGATCCGCCACTGCACCGTCGCCGCGCCGAGCACCTCGGGATCCTCACTCCAGCCGGACATGCGTTCGAAACGACCGTCATCCGGTTCGATCCGCCTGATGCGTTTGCGCCTCGCCACGGCGTAGGCGATGCCGAAGCAGACGAGCAGCGACACGGCGAAAGCGCTACCCGCCGCCTTCCATTGGACGCTCGTCACCCGCTCCGGCTGGGAAAGCGGGACCACGTCGTTGAGCGAGACGAACGTGGACTTGGGCGCGCCCAGCGCGACCTGCCGGTCGTTGAGCTCCCTGCGCACCCGGGCCTGAACCGCGGCGACGGTCTTGCTCGCCTCGTCGGCGGTGGGCGCGACGACCGACACGTAGATGTAGGGCCCGCTGATGTCCAGCAGGTCAGGGTCGGTGCGGCCGTCGTCGACCGTGAGTTCGACCGGCCCGTCCTTGGGCGCGCCGACGTCGTGGCGCAGCTCGGGGGTGTTTATCGCCTGAATGAGAATGGTGGCCGTCGTTTTCAACCCGTCGCTGAAGCCCAGCAACGGGTTCTGCAGGCCGAAGGTCTTGCTCGGGTCGATCGTGGCGCCCCTGGCCGACGTGGTCAGGACCATCAGGGCGCTGGATTGGTATCTCGCGGGGACGAAAAAGAACGTTCCCACCGCGACCAGCAGTGACAACAGAATCAACGGCGGCCCCACGGCCTTGCGCGTGAGTAGGCTGCCGAGGATCTTCCATAACTCCATATACGCGTCCCCCGCCCTCATGGCGCACCCGGGCGCCGGGCGGCCCCACTTCTCCATCGCCGCCCACGGACAGATCGTTACACGACAACCCTGATGCGTGACGATAGCTCGATGGGTCTTCTTGTGAGCTACAGCGTTACACGACGAGCGTCCCCTCCGATAGACCATCGTGGGCCGGGCGGACGTCAGGAGGGCAACTTATGGCCAAACCCCCATTACAGGGGCAATCCCGACTTGCCGGCCTCGACGGGATCAGAGGGCTCGCCGCGCTCTTCGTCGTGCTCCACCATTGCTGGCTGATGTCGTTTCCCGGCTTCCCCTCCGACAACGGTCCCTTGTGGGCAGGTTGGCTCCTTTATGGACACTTCGCGGTTGTCGTCTTCATTGTGCTGTCCGGCTTCTCGCTCGCCGTCGGACCGGCGCGCCATGAATGGCGGCTCGGGGGGCTGGCCAGGTTCGGCCATCGGCGGACCTGGCGCATCCTGCCGCCGTACTGGGCGGCCCTGGTCTACAGCCTGATCATCGCGTGGACCGTCGTCCCGCAGACGGACGCCGGCCCTCCGACGGCCAAGAGCGTCCTGCTGTACGGGCTGCTCATCCAGGACGTCTTCGGCGCGCCGAGCCCCAACGGGGCCTTCTGGTCCATCGCCATCGAGGCCCAGTTGTACGTGGTTTTCCCGCTGCTCCTCCTGGTGATCAGGCGCTTCGGCGCGGCCGTCATGGCGTGCGCGGTCACGGCGCTCGTGACAGCTGTCGGCGCGCTGTCTCCCGTCGTGCCGGCCGTGGCCCTGCTCGACCGGTTCACCCCGCAGTTCGCGGCGCTGTTCGCCTTCGGCGCCGTCGCGGCAGGGGTGGTGGGCGGACACTGGCGCGCCCCGGCGCCGTGGACAGCGGCCGTGGCCGCAGTGCCGGTTGTGGCACTGATCGCGGTACAGGGCTCGGTGTGGACGGTGAACCACTACTTCTGGGTGGACCTCGCCCTCGGACCCGCGGTGGGGCTCTTCCTGGCGGCGCTGGCCGCGGGCAGGCCCGCGCCGCTGGTCACGTTCCTCGACACCCGTCCCGTCCGGTCCCTCGGGTCTTTCTCCTACAGCCTCTACCTGACACACGCGCCGTTGGTCGTGACGCTGCATGAACTGGTGGTAGCGCCGCACGTCCCGAAGGGCGTGCCGGCCTTCCTCACCATGATCGCGCTCGCCGTGCCCGCCAGCCTGCTGGTGGCATGGGGCTTCGCAGCGGTCTTCGAGCTGCCATTTCAGCGTCACCGCAGTTGGGGGGCTCTGCGCGCGGCGATCGGCGAGAGGCTGCGGCCTCTGCGCCGCAGGACCTCCCTGCCGGCTCCGCCGTACGAGCCGGAGAAGTCAGCCACGCCGTGACAGGGCTTCCGCCTCGTACTCCAGGGCCAGTTCCTCGGGGACCTGCTCCAGGTCGGTGCAGCGCCGGAAGTCCCGCAGCGTCGTGCCCACGCACAGGGCGTCGACGTTGGGCGCCCCCCGGCGAGCTCGCACGTCCTGGATGTTGACCGTACGGAAGTCGACGCTGAAGCGCGTACGGCCGGAGGTGTTCGGGACGGTCGAGTGCAGGTGCGCCCCGGAGAACATCACGAAGCCTCCGGGTTCGGGGATGACGCGGACCTGCGGCTCCAGTTCGATCGTCTGCTCCGGCTTGGGCTGCCGGCGGGTGTCGCTGTAGATGTGCGTGGCGGCGCTCGGACGTTCGACGGCCGTCCAGCCGGCGTAGTCGTACCTGTCGCTGCCGTTCGCGACCGGCTGGTCGAAATAGCGGGTGTGGAAGGCCATCACGTTCTCGGGGACGACCGGATAGATCGGCATCCACCAGTTGACCTGATTGAAGGGAGCCGAATACCAGCAGTCCCGATGCGGGTGGTACGCGTAGGAAATGCCCGACGTCAGATAGTCGTCGGAGGTGGAGGTCCGCATGCGCGGCACGTCGAAATACGTGTCCCACACGGAGCAGCCGGCCTCTTCCAACACCTGTGGAAGCAGCTTCTTGCAGCGTTCGTGATGAATGAAGCGCGGCTTGAGGTCCGCCAAAAGTGCGGCGAATCGCTCCACCGGCATCTCGTACTGCGCCAGCTCGGGGTCGAGCGTCCCGAAAGCCTTCTCGATGAGCTCGCGGGCGAATCCCACAAGCTCCGCCGACGCCGGTGTCGCCGAATACACGAAAAGGTCGCCCTGGAAGATCATCTGCCGGCGCCGGTCGTCGTCGACCTCTTGGTTGAAGAAAATCGAGGTCATAGCATGCCGTCTCTCTGTTTTACCCGTCCCTGCCCCGGGACGCTCCGTCGTCAGTTACTCGCCGTTTTCGGTGCCGCCGTTACAGCGGATTTGGCCGTTACCGGCACGTCACCGAATCCGGGACGTCACCGAATCGCGTGACGGAATAAGAGAGATCGCGGCGTGCCGGTCAGCGGCGCAGTGCGGCGAGCGCCAGGCGTGCCGCCTTACGGGTCCGATGGCTCAGAGTCTGGCGTTGCCGGCGGGCGTACGTCCGGGCCACCACCTCCCAGGCACGCCTGCGCTGCTCCGGAGTCAGATCGAGAGTGCGCAGGTGACGCACCACGGCGGCGAACTGCAGTGTGGTGGCGAAATGCACGGTCCACTCCGGAACCCCCAACGCCCGGGCGATCTCGGGCAGCCTGCGGAAGCGGAGTCCACGGTGCGCCAGGATCTCGGGGACGTGGCCCCAGGGACCCGCCAGAGCCAGCATCACGGCGAAGACCTCGTCCTCGCGCAGCATGACGGGTCTGGGGACGCGTGCGACGGCCTCACGCCTCATCAGCCCGTACAGCGGGTCCAGCAGCATGTGCTCCTGCGTGTGCACGACCATCATCTCGGTGAACCGATCGATGGGATCGTCGGACAGCAGCCGCGTGCCGCGGTAGGTCGGCGGCTTCATCACCGCGCCGTCCGGGCCGGTGTACATGGTCTCCGAGGTGACCAGGACGAGCCGCTCGTCCTCGGCGAAGACCTCAAGCGAGCGCGACACGCAGTTGGGCTCCAGCAGGTCGTCGTCGCCCATCCACCGGAAGTACGTGCCCCGGGACAGCCGCAGGACCGCGTCGAAGTTGCCGACGACGCCCACGTTCACCGGCTGGCGGTGGTAGACGACGCGGCTGTCCGCCCTGGCCAGCTCCCTGCAGTACTCCTCCGTGTGGTCCGTCGACGCGTTGTCGGAGATCACCAGCTCGATGTCGGCGTGGTCCTGCTTCAGCGCTGACTGGACGGCGTCGCCCATCCGGTCGGCTCCGTTGCGTACGGGAAGGCCAATGGAGACCAGCATTCTTGCCACTCCAGATCAGGATGTCGGACGGGGCCGCAGGACCACCTGGGGCAGGGCGCGCAGCCGGTCGACCGGAACGACGATCAGAACGTAGACGACCAGGCCCACGGCGGCCCCCAGGCACAACGTGACCCAGGGGGGCGCGTCGCCCAGTACGAACAGTAGGCCGAGCACGGCGGCGCCCGACACGAGGCCGCCGAGGCTCGGCCGCAGGAGAGCGGGGGCGATGGGCGCCACGCGCACACCGGCCGCGCGCAGTCCGAGGACGGCCAGGGGCAGGGCGACGAACAGCGAGGCGGCCGCCTGGCCCGCGGCCGCGCCCCGGATGCCCTCCATGTGCGTGCCGACGATCACGGCGGGCACCAGAGCCAGGCCGTATCCGACGTTGATCCATACGGTCAGCGTGGTGGCGCCCTGGCCGTTGAGGATGTCCAGCGCGAAGGACGTCAGCATCCGCACCACCATCACTACAGCGAGGAAGCGCAGGACGCCGGCGGCCTGGTCCCACTTCGCCCCGTAGAGAAAGGCCACGAGTGGGTGCGCCAGCAGCCCCATGACGATCGCCAGGGGCAACACGCCGGAGTACAACAGGGGCACCGACTTCTGGACGCCCCGGGAGAGGGTGTCGGGTTCCTGCTCCGCCAGTCGGGAGAAGCCCGCGATGGACACCGTGCGGATGGCCGTTCCGATCAGCCCGGGCACCCAGCTCGACACGTTGAAGGCCAGCAGGTAGTAGCCGAGCGGCTGGGCGCCCATGATGTCGCCCACGATGATGTAGCCGACGTTGAGCAGCACGGCTTCCAGGCCGATGCCGGCCGCCGACGGGATGCCGAAGCGCAGGAGCCTGCCGGCGATGGCGCGGTCGAACCCGATCCTGAACGGCATGCGCGCGACCCGCAGCACGATGACGCCGGTGACCACCGCCTGCGCGACCTGTCCCCAGGCGAAGCTGTACGGCCCGGCCCCCTCGACGGCCAGCATGATCGCGACGGCCGCGTTGACGGCGAACCCCGCCAGGATCGCCATGCTGTTCTGCGCCTGCTGGAACCGCCGCAGCAGCGCCGCGCTCCTGATCGCCGTGACGGCCTCGACCAGGATGACGGCTGTGAGGAGCCGGACGACGGGCGTGGCCTCGGGACTCCCGGCGTACGAGGCATAGAAGGGCGCGGCCACCCAGAACGCCCCGTACAGTGCCGTAGCGGAGATCAGGTTGAGCAGGGTCGCCGTCGGCGACATCTCCTCCAGCGAGCCTCGCCACTGGATGGTCGCCGCCATGATGCCCAGGTCCTTGACCACCATCACGAAGGAGGTCGCGGCCAGGGCGACCGCGTAGACGCCGAAGTCCGCGGGCGACAGCAACCTGGCGAGGATCAGACCCATGACGAAGGATCCCGCCTTCATCACGAGGTTGCCGAGCAGGCTCCACCCGAACCCGCGGCCGGCTTTCTCACCGATGCTTCGCGCGTCGGCCTGGGCCTCCGTCACAGTGGCGTCTTCCTGCTCCACAACGGACCCCTTACGCTATTCCCGCCTCGGTAATCCGTTCGAGCCAGATCTCGCGCCAGAACGGCGCGAACTCGCGCGGACAGTTTGATTTGTACAGGCCTTTGCAGACGACGCCCTCAAGAAGGATGCAAGGGTTCTTCATTTGCAACATCTGGCCGGTCTTCTCGTCCAGGCAACGCTCCACCCGCGCCAGAACTCTGGCCGTCTTGCCACACCAGTGCGCCATCTCCTCCTCGAAGCCCAGACCCCGGTTCTTCCGGTCAGAGCCGAGGGTGGCGACGATCTCCGCCCTGGACTTGATACGCACCATTTCGCCCGGCTGAAGGTCGAGGGTCCCCGTCGGGGTCCTCGTGTTGGGTCCCGGACCGACCCAGCCCCAGGTGAGCCCCTGCCTTATCCACAGCCAACGCGGCAGGCGACGCCTGCTGAAGTTCTGATAGCGGTTGAAAAGTCCAAAGAAGATAGTGCGCAGGGTTTCCCAAACGGTCGCGTTGCCGGTCCTGACATCGGCGACGTACTGGCCGCCGTCACGGAACGGCAGGCATACGGGCGCCGCACGCAGCAGCTCGGTCGCCTGGCACGAGTACCGTTCCTCGCCCTCCGGGCCCGGCTCCTTGCGCGCGTTCTTCACCAGGAGCGGCAGCAGGGTGCCCGGCGAAACCCGCGGTTCGGCGGAAGCGTCGGAGACCTTCTTCAGCCAGGCGGTCTTCCAGTAGATGGAGCAGAAGGTCTGACACCCTCCGTGCGCGGACCCGTCACATCTGCCTCCCTCAAGGTGCACGGCGTCGTCCATCCGGCGCATGCCGGTCTGGGTCATGGTGTCGCAGAGCTTGTGCGCCACCTTCTTGACCACCATGCGCCTACCACAGAACTGGAGCATCTCCGGCATGAAAGGCAAACCGTCGAGCTCTCCGCGTTCGTCCAGGGTGGCGAGGATCTCCTCCTCGCTGAGGACCTCCACGAGATCCCCGGCCCGCAGGCTGAGCGCTTGCGCCATTCCCTCTACTCCTTCAGTAATCCCGCGGCCCGCAACGACCGCGCGGCGGCGGCTACAGCGGAGAACGGCAGCGTGGACCGTTCCGCGATGTCCAGCAGGCTGTGATCACCATCGGACAGGTTGAGCACCCACAACATCGCCATCTGCGCCTGTTTCGTGTCACTGCGGCCGCCGATGGATCCGTACAGACCGCGCCGGCCCAGTTGCGGCTCGCCGTACGGGCTGGTGTTGAGGTATCTGCGGTTGCGCTCCAGGATCTCGACGGCCTCCCAGAGCACCTCCAGCGTCTCCTCCAAGGCCTCGGGTGCGACGAAGCCGGGATCGTCCCCCGAGGTGTGGTACTCCGGGTAACCGGCGTACGGCGTCCGGGTCAGCGACCCGACGCCGAGGTTGAACCCGGGCGAGCAGTATTGGCGCTCGTCGTAACCGTAAGGAGTGAAGTCGACGATCTCGTGCCGTCTGCCGCGCAGCACATGGGACATCACCCGGTCGATCTCGGCGTTCCCTCGCCTGCTGCGCTTGTACGTCAACGCCCCCCGGTCTCCCGCGCAGGCCAGGGTGAGACCGTGCTTCACACGTTCCACGCGGTTACGCGCCAGCCAGGTGATGGCCCCGATGGTGCCGGGCGCCATGATGAACCGGTACGTGTACCAGGGGTCGCTGATCCGCTGGGCGAGGGCGACCGCCACGGCGATGCCGGCGAGGTTGTCGTTGGCCAGCGACGGGTGGCACACGTGGGTGGAGATGATCACCTCGTCCTGTACCCGCCCCGGGATCACATGCTCGGCGTAGGTGAGGTGACCCGGCTCCAGGGTGGAGTCGATCAGCACCTCGTAGGGCCCCTCCCCCATTTCCGCCAGCGTGCTCGCCCTGAGGCAGAAACCCCAGGTCTCGGCGTAGTAGCTCGTCCGGTACGGGATCAGGTCCGGCTGATCCGGCAGGGTGTGCAGGTGGGGACGGAGTTCCTCAAGGGTGAGGGTGGCGGACACCGGAACGCTGTAGCCCACCACGTGGAGGTTGGAGTCCGCGAAGTCGACGACGCGACGGCCGGCGGGATCCTTGATGTAGGCCTCACGAATGTTCCACTCGTTCGGAATCGTCCAGTCCAGCACCTGCGTCCCGGTGGGCACCTCCGAGACCTGGAGCGGCAGGTGCTCGCCGACGATGCGCAGCGTCTCCCGCACGCCGTCGCCGGTGATGCTCCTGCACAGCGGATACAGCCGCGCCACGAGGGCGTGCATCTCCTCGCCGGTCATGGCCTGAGCGTCTCGTCGATCGTGCCGGCCGCCCTCCGCCCGGACAGCCACGCGAGCCGGGTGAAGCGCTCGGCGAAGTCCCCGGCGGTCAGCCCGTGCGCCTGGTAGGCGTCGTACAACTCGACGGCGCCGTCCTTGACCGTCCACCGGGCGGCGTAGCCGGGCAACGCGGCCCTGATCCTGGAGAAGTCGACGCGGTAGGAACGAGGATCGGCACCCGTCTCACCGGTGATCACCAGCGTGGCGCCCGGGACCACCTCGATCACGTGCTGCGCGATGTCGGCGACGGTCACGTTGTTCAGCTCGGTGCCGACGTTGAACGCCTTCGCGTGCACCGCCTCGCGTGGGGCGACGAGGGCGGCGGCGAACGCGTCGGCGATGTCGGCCACGTGGACGAGCGGCCGCCACGGCGTGCCGTCCGACAACACGCGCACCTGCCCCGTCAGGAAGGCGTGCCCGACCAGGTTGTTGAGCACGATGTCCATCCTGAGCCGGGGTGAGAACCCGAATGCCGTGGCGTTGCGCAGGAACACCGGCGTGAAGTCCGGGTCCGCCAGCTCGACCAGGTCCTCCTCCACCCGCACCTTCGACTCCGCGTAGGGCGTCACCGGGCGCAGCGGCGCGTCCTCTGTGAGCAGGTCGTCGCCGCCCGACGCGCCGTACACCGAGCAGGTCGACGCGTACAGGAACCGGCGGACACCGGCGTCCTTCGCCAGCCGGGCCAGGCGGGTCGAGGCGTGATGGTTGATGTCGTAGGTCAGCTCGGGTGCGAGCGCGCCGAGCGGGTCGTTCGACAGGGCGGCGAGATGGATCACCGCGTCGAAGCCCGCGAGGTGCTCCGGTCGCACGTCGCGCAGATCCACCGCCAGACCCTCCGGGTCCCGCGGGAGCGGGCCGAGCACGCACTCGGCGAACAGCCCCGAGTCGAGGCCGACCACCTCGTGTCCTGCCTCGGCCAGAACGGGGGCCATCACGCTCCCGAGGTAGCCCACATGCCCGGTCAGCAGTACCCGCATCAGTTCTCCAGTCGAAGGGTGAGCTTGTTCACGTGGAAGGCCTCCGCGTAACGGGCCTGGCACTCGATGCCGCGAATGCGCGCCAGTCCGAGGAAGGCCTCCCGGTCATACCATGATCGATGTCGCTGGGAAGGGTAGTGCCGCTGGAGCAGGCTCACCTTGGCCTCCGCGATCTCCGCGTCGAGCGGCTGATACACCGAGGGCCTGCCGAGGTCTCCGTCCCACTTCGCGATCTCGTAGCCGAGCACGAGGTGGTCGCGGAAGGCCGTCGGGACCAGCTTGGCCAGGCCCCGATGGTCCTGATGGGCGTCGCCGGTCCATGGCGCGAAGATCAGGTCGGGGTCGGTCTCCGCCCGCAGCTCCTCCACGGCCGCCTTGGCCTCCTCCCAGCGCGCGGGCAGCCGGCCGTCGGGCAGCTTCAGGACCCTGAGCCGCAGATCCGCTCCGGGGCAGAAGGCCGCGAGGGCGGCCCGCTCCTCGTCCTCCCGTTCCGTGCCGCCGCCAGACAGCACCAGAGCGTCGACCCGGATGCCGGGGTGGGCCGAGCAGAGAGTCAGCAGGCTGCCGCCGGCGCCGATCGGGAGGTCGTCGCAGTGCGCGCCCAGCGCGGCGACCCGGGTCACGGACGAGGCCGTGCGCAGGCCGATCATTGGTGCTCCCACAGCGCCCACGGGCGGTTTCCGCGGGAGTACGCCTCGTCCAGGGCGAGGCGCTCCTTGACCGTGTCGGTCGGCCGCCAGTATCCCCGATAGGGGTAGGCGAGCAACCGGCCTCGCTTGGCCAGCTGCACGCAGCCGTCGCCCACCAGGTCGCCGTTCTCCGGGATGTGGTCGAAGATCTCCTGCCGCAGGACGAAGTAGCCGCCGTTGACCCACAGCGGCATCTGACTGACCGGGGTGATGCCGCCGACCTTGCCGTCCTCGCCCATGTCGATGCAGTGGAACGTCTCGGCGGGTGGCACCACCATCATGGACGCCCCGGCGTCGGCGCGCTCGAACCGCTCGATTATCTGCGGCAGCGGGGCGTCGGTGAGCACGTCGGCGTAGTTGGCCAGGAACATCTCGTCGCCGTCGAGATGATCCCGGACCCGGCGCAGCCGCTCCCCGATCGGTGAGTCGATGCCCGTGGTCACGAAAGAGATGGACCAGTCGGAGATGTCCGTCGAGAGCAGCTCGACCCGGCCGCCGCGTAAGACGAAGTCGTTAGAGGTGGTTTCCTGATAATTTAGGAAGAATTCCTTGATGTGGTGGGCCCCGAACCCGAGACACAGGATGAACTCCGTATGTCCAAAATGGGCGTAGTAGCGCATCACATGCCAGATGAGCGGACGGGGTCCCACGAGTTGCATCGGCTTAGGAACGTCACCGGGGGTGCCGCTGCGCATCCGCGTGCCGTACCCGCCGCAGAAAAGCACGACCTTCACGAGACGATCTCCAAGGTTGGGATGGGGAAGACCAGCTTTCCTCCCCATTCGTGGACATAGGACAGCTGCTCGGTGAGCTCGGCCCGCAGGTTCCACGGCAGAACCAGCACGTAGTCCGGGCGATCTGCGGCGATCCGCTCCGGGGGCAGAATGGGGATCCTGGCGCCCGGAGTGAATTTGCCGTGCTTGTAGGGGTTCCTGTCGACGGTGTAGGCCAGCAGGTCAGGCCGGATGCCACAGTGGTTCAGCAGCGTGTTGCCCTTGCCCGGCGCGCCGTACCCGACGACCGTCCTGCCCGCGTCGGCGGCGTCGATCAGGAAGCGCAGCAGGTCGCGCCTGACGCGCGCCACTCGGTCGGCGAACTGGGTGTAACCGGACAGTTCGAGCAGTCCCGCGGCCTTCTCCATGGCCATGACGTCCGCCACTCGGGGGCCCGGCCGACCCGAGGGGCGCGCCCAGAGCCGGATGGATCCTCCGTGCGTGGGAAGCAACTCGACGTCGACGAGGGCGAGCCCGCCGGCGGCCAGCGCCCGCTGGGCCGAGGCGACCGTGTAGTACTGGAAGTGCTCGTGGTAGATGGTGTCGTACTGGTTCAACTCGATGAGGGTGAGCAGATGCTGCACCTCGATCGAGACCCAGCCGTCGTCGGCCACCAGGGCGCGCAGCCCCTTGGTGAACCCGAGGATGTCGGGGATGTGCGCGTAGACGTTGTTGGCCACCACCAGGTCGGCGGGACCGTGCTCGGCGCGGACCGCGGTGCCCGTCTCAGGGGTGAGGAACGCGGTCAGGGTGGGCACGCCCTTGTCTCGCGCCGCCTGCCCCACGTTGGCCGACGGCTCGATGCCCAGGCACCGCACCCCCCGTTCGACCACGTGGCCCAGCAGGTACCCGTCGTTGCTGGCGACCTCGACGACGAACGAGGGATTGATGCGTTCCATCGCGCCGGCGACGAAACCTCGCGCGTGCTCCACCCATGAAGTGGAATACGACGAGAAGTAGGCGTACTCGGTGAAGGTCTCCTCAGGTGTGATGAGGGGCGGGATCTGGGCAAGCCAGCAGTCGGTGCACACCTGGAGATGCAGCGGGTAGGTGACCTCGGGCGCCGCCAGTCGCTCGGCACTGAGAAACAGCTCGCAGGGCGGCGTCGCTCCCAGGTCGACCACTCCCGCGAGGCTGGTCGAGCCGCACAGCCGACACTTTGTCATCATGTTCCCCGAATCGGTCGCTCGACTGAAGTAGGCCCTTCAAAGACGCGTCAGATGCGGATGTGGTTTGCTGTCCCCCGTCCCTCGGCCCACCAGCGGTAATTCGGCTCATTCGTGGCCTGCGTTACAAGAGGCTCATGACGTGGCAGGCTGCCCCTCATGGATTCCCTCAGCATTCCGGGCGCCTGGGTCCACACACCCCAGATCCATGCGGATCCGCGCGGTTCGTTCCTCGAAGCATTCCGGGCGGCCGATTTGGTCGCGGCCACCGGTCACCGGCTGGAACTCGCCCAGATGAACTGCTCCGTCTCCACCAGGGGAGTGCTGCGCGGAATCCACTTCGCCGACGTCCCGCCGGGCCAGGCGAAATATGTCACATGCGTTTCGGGTGCGATCCTCGATGTGGTCGTCGACCTGCGGATCGGCTCGCCCACCTTTCTGCAGTGGGACAGTGTGCGCCTGGACGAAGATTCCAGGCGCGGTCTGTACATCGCCGAAGGCCTGGGGCACGCGTTTCTCGCGCTCAGCGAACGGGCCACGGTCGTATATCTGTGCTCACAGCCGTACGCACCCTCCCGTGAGCACGGTGTGCACGCCCTCGACCCCGCCATCGGCGTCGAGTGGCCGGTGGAGGGCGCCCCGATCCTGTCGGAGCGTGACGCCGCCGCGCCCACGGTGAAGGAACTCATGGAAGCCGGGGCCCTGCCCGTCTACTCCGAATGCCAGGCCTTCTACGCCTCCTTGAGATAGGGCCAGGCGGCGTGCAGGGCGTCCCGCCAGTCCCTGATGGGGACGATGCCGACGGAGGCCCACCTGCCGTGCCCGAGGACGCTGTTGGCCGGCCGTCGGGCCGGTCTGGGGTATTCGGCGGCCGTGACGGGCCTGACCCGATCCGGATCCGCGCCTGCCAGCTCGAAGACCTCCCGTGCCAGGCCGTACCAGCTGGTGCTCCCGCGGCTGGTGGCGTGGTAGATCCCCGGTGAGGCGCGCGCCACCACCAGGCGGAACAGCTGCGCGGCCAGGTCGGCCGTCCAGGTGGGCTGGCCGACCTGGTCCGCCACGACCGAGACGGCGCCCTCGCCCGCCGCGAGCCTCGTCATCGTCCTGACGAAGTTCGGCCCGCCGCTCCCGTAGAGCCATGCCGTCCGCACGACCGTCCCGCCGTTGCCGAGCGCCGCACGCTCCCCGGCGAGTTTGGTCCGCCCGTAAGCGCTGACCGGCGCCGGCTCCGCGTCCTCGACGTACGGCTCGGGCGCCGTGCCGTCGAAGACGTAGTCCGTGGAGAGCTGCACGAGCCGCTCCCGGCACACCACGGCCAGATTGCGGACCGCGTGGCCGTTGACCGCGAGGGCCTCCTCCTCGCGGGTCTCGGCGTCGTCCACGGCCGTCCAGCCCGCGCAGTTGACGACCACGTCGGGGGCCGCGTCGCGTACCGCGGCCGCCACCGCGCTCGCGTCCCTGACGTCGAGATCGAGCCGCGTCAGCGCGATGACGTCCTCGCCCTCCTCTCGCAGCAGCGCCACCAGATCCGTGCCGAGCAGCCCGCCGGCGCCGGTCACCAGCCATCTCATGGGTCCTCCCGGGGGACGATCAGGTCGGTCAGGGTCGCGCGGTGGTCCGTCCCCGGCAGGGATAGCGTCGTGAAGGCGTCCACGGCGATGCGCCGGTCGGCGAGCACGTGGTCGATGGCCACCTTGGGGATGAACCACGGCTGTCCGAGGTACGGCCAGGTCGGGGTGAGCCCCTTGCCGGTCGCGTCGGCCGCGTCCCGGTAGCCGGTCGCGATCAGCTCTCGCAGGACCGTGTGATCGAGGGTGGAATTGAAGTCACCGGCCAGAACGCGAAGCGTGCCGTCCTCGGCCGCCGGAAGCGCGCGGATGCTGGACGCCCAGCAGCCCGCCCGCCAGCCCTGTGACGGGGCGCAGGCGTGGACGGCCACCACGCTCAACCGGCCGCCGTGAGGAAGGGCGAGCCTGGCCGGGATCTGCCGGGGCCATCCGAACGGCGAACCGTCGGCTTCGAGCGGATAACGGGCGAAGACACCGCTGCCCATCGCGTCCGGGGCCGCCTCGCTCACCTCGAAGGGCAGCAGCCGCTTGAGACCGGCCGCGACGAGGCGGGCGCGCATCGGCTCCGTCAGCTCCAGCATGACCAGCACGTCCGGCCGGTGCCGCCGCACCGCGTCCAGGAGCGCGCCGACGGGCACGCTGCCATGGAGGAGATTGGCCGACAGCACCCGCAGCCGTTGCCCTTCGGCGATCCGGGCGGGCAGTCCGGCAGGGCACGCGGAAGGACGGCGGCCCCGAGGGCGCCGCTCACCACCGCGGCCGCCAGGGCCGCGCGCCAGCGGCGCAGGGCGACCGCCACGGCGAGCGGCAGCAATGACGCCCCGGCGACGTACGGGGTGAAGGACACCAACTGTGACCATCGGAACTTGGGTTCCCAGCCGGTCAGGCGCAGCACCGACCACCCGGCGAACGGAATCAGGGCCAGCCACGGCGCGAGCTGCGCCCAGCGTCCTCGTGGCCTGTCCGCCGCGAGGGTCTTCGACTCCGCCACGGCGGACTCCACCACGCTCTACCGCCCGGTCCGGCGTGACGCGTCCCGGTGTGACGGCTTCCACCATGACGGATTGTCCTTGTACCACTGGACGGTCTCCGCCAGGCCCTCGTCGAAGCCCACTTCCGGCGCGTAGCCGAGGTTCCGGAGCTTGCGGTCGTCAAGGGAGTAGCGGCGATCATGTCCCTTGCGGTCCGCCACCCGACGAATCCGATCCTGCGGCAGATCGAGAGCCTCCAGGAGGCGCGTGGTCAGCTCGAGGTTGGTGAGCTCCGCCGTACCTGCGATGTGATAGACCTCGCCGGGACGGCCGATCTCGGCCACCCGCTGGATGCCGCGGCAGTGGTCCGCCACGTGGATCCAGTCGCGCACGTTGCCGCCGTCGCCGTACAGCGGAACTGTGCCCCCCTGGATCAGGGTCGTGACGAACAGCGGAATGATCTTCTCGGGATACTGGTAGGGGCCGTAGTTGTTGCCGCACCTGGTGATCGACACGGGCAACCCGTGAGTGATCGCGTAGGCGCGGGCGAGCAGATCGCCACCCGCCTTGGAAGCCGCGTACGGCGAGCGGGGCTCCAGCGGAGCGCTCTCGTCCCATGAGCCGGTCTCGATCGAGCCGTACACCTCGTCCGTCGAGACATGCACCACGCGGCGGACGCCCGCCGCGACGCATGCGTCCATGAGCGTCTGCGTGCCCAGTACGTTCGTCCGGACGAAGTCCGCCGCTTTTTCGATGGACCGATCCACGTGCGACTCGGCCGCGAAGTGGATCACGACGTCGTGCCCGGGAACCACGTCGGCCAGCAGTGCGCCGTCGCACACATCGCCCTGGACGAAGTCGTAACGCCCCTCGACGGGGGCGAGGTTGGCCAGGTTGCCCGCGTAGGTGAGCTTGTCGATAACGGTGACGGACGCTCCGTGGAAGGCCGGATAACCACCGGTCAATACGGTGCGGACATAATGCGAACCGATAAACCCGGCGCCGCCGGTAACGAGGAGTTTCACGAGACGATCAACACCCGTCCTGATGTCGTGTACTGAAAACTCGGCAAAACCGATGCGACCCTGTTATCACTCTGGTAACAATGTCCCGCGGTAGTACCCATAGAACCATCAAACCGGACGAATGCGCGATCATCACGCGGGACGGAGTTCCACCATGGTCCATTCGGTCAGGGGTCGCAGCGCAAGGGAGAGTGGCTTACGCCGGGACCGCCGTTTCAAGGCGGCCTTCGCATTGCCCGTGCTGCTGGTCGTGGTGGCCGTTCCCGCTGTCTGGATCGTGGCACGAGAGGGGGAGGCCGGCAAAGAGCCCCGCACGGCGGCGGCTCCCGCGCCCGTGGCGACGCCCAAGCTGCGGGAGGTCAGCTTCTGGACACCGGCCACGAAGCCCGCGGTCCCCGTGCACGCGGACCACGCGCCGGTCGAGCTCGGCTCACGGTTCACCGTGGCGGAGGACGGATGGATCACCGGCGTCCGCTTCTACAAGGCGAGGGGCGAGAAGGGCAGGCACAGTGGGAGCCTCTGGGACGCCGACGGCAGGAGGCTCGCCACCGCCGCCTTCGTCAATGAGACCGCGAGCGGCTGGCAGGAGGTCCGCTTCGACTCCCCCGTCCAGGTCCGGGCGCACGAGACGTACACGGTCTCCTATCACAGCGAGCACGGAACCTACGTGGCCAGACCCCTTGGCCGTGGCAAGGCGCCGCGATCGGGCCCGCTGACCGCGGTGCCGAGGAAGACCGGCGTCTACCGGTACGGCGACGGCGGGTTCCCCCGCGAGTCGAACCCGCGCAACTACCACTACTACGTGGACCCGATCTACCGCTGGTGGTGGCGGCCGCGGCCTTCCCACCCGACGACGCTTCCCTCGGCGGCCTCCTCACCGGCGGCCACCCGGTCCCCCGCGCAGTCTCCCGTCCAGACTCCTGTTCAGTCTCCTACGTTGTCTCCCGGGCAGACCGCCGGGCCGACGCGCGTTCCGACACCATCGCAGTCGGCGACCCTGCCGATCACTCCCTCCGCCGAGATCCCGACCCCCACTCCCACGCCCACGAGGACGCGGCACACCCCGACGCCCACGCCCACGGAGGCGGTGGAGAGCCCGGCGCCGACGCCGGCGCTCACGAGGAGTTCGGCGGCTCCCGTACCGAGCCGGTCACAGACCACCACGGCCCCGGACACGGGCGGGACGGCGTGCCCCGGCTATCCCACCCCGGCGTGCACCGGCGTGCCCAAAGGCACGCGGCTGAAGACGCTTCAGGCGGACTTCTACGGCGCCTACCGGGTGACTCAGGACGGGACCGTGCTGGACGGGGTGCACATCCCCGGCACGCTTTTGATCACCGCCCAGAACGTGACGGTACGCAACAGCCAGATCGACGGCGATGTGAAGAACGACTACGACGGCAAGATCTACCCCTTCACCATCAGCGACTC